>JBEKDY010000115.1:0-13813 GCA_050014115.1 Candidatus Sulfotelmatobacter sp.
CCCGGCCAGGCCACGCAGATCGCGCGCCAGGCCTATGGACGCGGCGTGCGGCGGTTCATTGCCGTCGGAGGCGATGGGACATCTTATGAGGTAGTGAATGGGCTATATCCTGAAGCTATTGCGGGTGAGCGGCCAACCCTGGCGTTCTTGCCTCTCGGCACGGGAAATTCTTTTCTGCGCGATTTCAGCGACCGCGGTGTGGAGCACGCCATTGAATCGATCCTCTCGCGGCGCAGCCAATCCTGCGATGTGTTGCGATTGCGCCACCGCGAAGGCGTGATTCACTACATCAATCTGCTGAGCATGGGTTTTACGGCAGACGTGGCCACGCTGCGCGCGCGCCGGTTCAGCGGCTGGGGCGAGTTGGGTTATGTGATCTCGATTTTTCTGGCGCTTGCGCGGTTTCAGCGCCGGCCGTTCCCGCTGCGGCTGGATGATGAGAAAGAATTCGACCGCAGGCCTTGCCTGTTTCTCACCTTCAACAACAGCAAATTCACCGGCGGCACGATGATGATTGCGCCCAAGGCTGAGATCAGCAGCGGGCTGATCGAGTACGTCCGCTGGGGCCCGATTGGGCGTTTCGGGCTGATTCGCAATCTGCCCGGGCTTTACGATGGTTCTCACCTGGAGCACCCGTTGGCCGAGCACAAAGCTGTGCGGCACGTGGCGTTCGCTCTCGATGCACCTGTGGACGTGATGGTGGATGGTGAAGTCCTGACCTTGCACTGCGAGGAACTGGATGTGTTGCCCGGCGCGCTCAACGTTGTCGCATAGAGCTGGTTGCGTAGACCCAGCGTTGTAAAACGGCTGCGTGGGAATGTTTGCGTACAGCCGTGATATAAAAAAGACCATGTCGGAAGAACGGAGAAAGCGTCAGGAGGAACGCGAGAGCGCCAGCCAGGCGACCCCGCAATGGAAGATCGCGCTTATCTGGGGAGGAATCATCGTCCTGTTGGCGGGTGCTTATTCCGCGGGCTGGTACCACAAGAATCATCACTATGACCAGTTCGCAAAGTGTCTCGCTTCTAAGAATGCCAAGATGTACGGACTCTACTGGTGTCCGCATTGCCTCGATCAGAAGAAAATGTTTGGCAAGTCATTTCAGTACGTTCCTTACCAGGAGTGTGCTGAAGGCCTGCACGGGGAAACTGCGGAATGCAAAGCGGCCGGCGTGAAACTTTTCCCCAGCTGGCAGTTTGGAAATAACCCGCCGAAAGAAGGAGTTCTGTCCCTGGAAGAACTGGGGGACAAAACCGGGTGCAGCCTGCCGTGATGAGCTTGCAGGCTCAACCGGTCGAGGCCCGGCCAGCAGAGACGACCAGCCGCGTTCTGTTCCTGGCGATTGCAGTCCTATCGCTTGCGGGCGCGATCGTTTCAGGTGTCTCGCTGGAAAGACATTACGCAAAGTCGGCCACTTCGTTCTGCGACCTGGGCGAGAAATTCAATTGCGACATCGTGAACCGGAGCGAGCAGTCTGAAGTGATGGGAATTCCCGTGGCCGCGATCGGCGTTGTGGGGTACGGGGTGCTGTTTGTTTTTTCCACCTTCTACCGATCGCGTGCGCAGACTCCGTTTCGTTTGTTGATAGCCGCGACCGCCGGATTGGTATTTGCGTTGTACTTAACTTATGTCGAAGCCTACGTTTTGATGACCTGGTGCGTCTTGTGTTTGACTTCGCTGGGGATGATTTTTCTGATCAGCGTGCTGGCCGGAATAGTCAGGTTGCGGGCGGCGAAAACTTTGTGATGCGCGGTTAAACGGTGTCGCGAGGGCGTCACCAGAAAATACCTTCCGGATGGAAGAACTCTACAACGCAGAAAACGAGACAGCCAGCATGCCTGGAATTTTTCGCGGCGAGTCCGCGACCGGCGATCTCCGCATCCACGAATTCCGAAGCCGGGTTTTTCGCAACACGCGTTTTCTGCGGGTGTGGCTGCCGCCCGGGTACGACGATGCCGCGGATCAGGGCAGGCGCTACCCGGTCCTTTATTTGAACGACGGGCAGAATCTCTTCGAGCCCTCCACCGCGTTCGCCGGCGTGGACTGGCAAGTGGACGACACTGCCGATCGCCTGATTCGCGATGGTGTGATTCCGCCGATGATGATTGTCGGCATCGACCATGCCGGCAAAGACCGCATCCGCGAATTCATGCCGCACCGTTCGCTGCATCCCGTGATGCTACGGGTGCAGGGTACGCGCTATCCCGATTTTTTGACCAGAGAAGTGATGCCGTTCATTGCCCGCAACTATCGCCCAGCTACCGGACCGGAGAACACCGGGCTCGGCGGTGCGTCGTTGGGGGCCCTGATCGCGCTCTATACTGCGGTCGCGCGGCCGGGTTTGATTGGACGATTGCTGCTGGAGAGTCCGTCGCTCTGGGCTTCGAACCGGCAGACAGTCAAGGAGAGTCGAGCCGAGAAGCGCTGGCCGGAGCGTGTGTTTCTTGCGACTGGCACTGCGGAAGCCGGCAGGAAAGACAGAAATCAAAGCGTCGTCGACGATGTACGCGAGCTGGCTGGAATTTTGCGCCGGGCTGGGATGAACGAGAGACGTCTGCGACTGGTGATTGAAGATGGAGCCTCACACAACGAGGCGGCATGGGCACGCCGCTTTCCGGAAGCGCTGGCATTCCTGTTCGGCAAGTAGGCCGGCGGCGGATGCTTCATTCGTAAGAAGTGTTCGCAGTTCAACCCTCAGCGTTTTTCCACGCGCTAATTGTCAGGGTAAGGCGCAAACCGGGGCGGAGATTCGTCGGCATATATCACCCAGGCGTGGCGCGCCGAAAAATAGCGAAGCAGTTCCTGATTCTGTTCTTCGCCCATATCGCGCGCCCACACCACCTTGGCGCCATCGATGTCGGCGCGGTTGTAAACCCATTCGATGTGGGATCCGTGCTCCGGACCGTAACGCACAATGATGAGATGCTTGTCGGAACCAGCTTCCAGTTGATGCAGGATCGCCGCACGCTTCAGGTTTCCCCGCGGCCAGGGTTGCTCGATCGGTGCGCCAGCTACCACGGCGCAAAGTCTCAAACAGATCATGGCCACGCAGACCGCAGGCACAGCCCGCACCAGCGCAGCGCCCACCGGCTTTCCTGAGCAGCGCCACAGGCGCAGATGGCGCATGCATTGCACGATCAGCAAGAAAAAGAGCCCGGTGGCTGCCGCAACATAATGCGCGCCGGTCCAGACTGCCAACAGTGTTCCAGCTGCCACAAAGCCCGCGACCACGAGAGGAAATCTCATCTTGCGGTCACGGAAGATGCATGGAAATGCGAAAAGTGGAATCGTCAGCGCTGGGCCAGCGTAGAACTTCCACAGCACATAAGCCTTGTAAAGCTGGCGGCGCACGAAACCGAACGGCGTCATGCCGGACAGATAGTCGTGGTACTCCCACCCCTGGTAGAAATCGCGCATCACCGGGTGGCGGTAGAGTGGCTCGGGGCGCGCATGTTCCCAAATAAAATAGGGAGCCATCGCGTAAGTTTGCCGGTCGACCTGATACGGCATCACCAGCGGGTCGCCGGTGACTCGCCAGAAGTAGTAGCCCATGGCCGCGCCGGTGAGGCCAAGAATCAGAATCAGTGGCAGAACGACGCGCCCTGCAACTAGTTTCGGTGCAATACGTTTCTGCCGCACCATCCAGATCAACATTGCCGCGGCAATGGGCAAGCTGAAAACCAGACCCTCATAGGGACGCGTGTTGGCCAATATGGCCAGGCCGGTGCCCATAACCGCGGCGTCGCGCAAACGCCCGTGGCGACGGATTCGTGGCAAGGCGCCGAGCACCAACGCGCCGGCCAAGGCGATCAGCGACCCCGCGAAGTAGCTGTTCATCCAATAAAACAAAATTCCAAATCGCAACACCGCCAGCGTCGCACCGAACATCGCCCAGGCCGGCGGAAGCCACGCCTGCAACATCCAGCACAACGCGGAACACATCAGTGCCGTGACCACCAGTTGCCCGATCCAGGGATGGCCGAGCACCTGCCCGGCCGCCAGAATCAGACCTTGCGCCGGCGGATACATCGACATATAAGTCGGCTGCTGGATGATGTGAAAGCTCTCGAAGTGCTTCCACATCGGGTGCGTGGGATTCGTCAACCTGCCGTGGGCGAAAGTATCGGCGGCCAGCAGGAAACTGTATTCGTCGTGCCACATGGGCTCGGGAACGCCCAGCAGCGGAATCAGGGCGACGCGAATCGCGAGCACCGACGCACCGGTGAGCACCACGGAAAGAGTCTTGCGACGGGCCAGTCTGGAGAACCCTCGCGAAATAGCGGGGAAGCGGCGGGGTTGCGCGGAGCCGGAAGCTCTCCGTTGGGAAAAGAATATCCATGCCACAACCGCGATTACTTGCACAGACTCAAATATCAGCAGCAGGTTCGGGGCGAGGCGGGAGTAAATTCTAACCAGAGCGTGCATGTCGGCGGAATTCAATCAGCGGACCACTCTACGTTACTTTCCACGCAGCAAAAAAGACAGGAAAAAGCCCGGGACAAAATCCCGGGCTGAAATGCGTTTCGCTCAATTCGGCTGGGAGAAAAGATTGGCGCGAACTGACTGGTCCCAGGTCACTTCGCGGCGGTTACCTTGTCGACGACAATGTCGAGCAATCCGTCGGCCATTTCGATCATGTCGTCGCCCACGGTGCGGTTGGTCGCGATCGCTTCCTTCAGCGGGATGGAGATGATTTTATTGGCGCGAAGTGCCGCCATAACGCCGAACTCGCCGTGATGGGCCATGTCGATCGCGCCGATGCCGTAACGCGAAGCCAGCACCCGGTCAAACGCGCTCGGCGACCCTCCGCGCTGAATGTGGCCGAGCACGACCGCACGCGTCTCGTAGCCGGTGCGCCGCTCGATCTCGCGCGCCAGAATATTGGCGATGCCGCCGAGCTTGGCGTGACCGAACTCGTCCTTGCCCATATCCTGCAGGACGGGCGCTCCCTGCGCGGAATTGGTATCCGCCGAAAACTTTGCGCCTTCCGCCACGACGACGATCGAAAAATATTTTCCGCGTTCGTGCCGCTGCCGGATCTGGTCGGCGACCCGGTCAATATCGAAGGGGCGTTCGGGGATCAGAATCACGTCCGCGCCGCCAGCAATTCCGCTGTAGAGCGCGATCCAGCCAGCATCGCGGCCCATCACCTCCACTACCATCACGCGATTGTGAGCCTCGGCCGTGGTGTGGACGCGGTCAATGGCCTCGCAAACCACATTCACGGCCGTATCGAAACCGAATGTATAGTCCGTCCCCGCCAGGTCGTTGTCGATGGTCTTGGGAACGCCGATCACCTTCACTCCTCGCTCGTAAAGTTTCTGCGCGACCGACAGCGTGTCATCGCCTCCGATCGCGATGAGCCCATCGATTTTGTGCTTCTCGATGGTGGCGATGCAGCGGTCGAGTCCGTCGGGTTTCTTGGAAGGGTTGGTTCGCGAAGTGCGCAAAATAGTTCCGCCACGGGGCAGAATGCCGCTCACCGCGTCCAGGTCGAGAACCATGCTCTTGTCTTCCACCAGGCCGCGCCAGCCCTCAAGAAAACCGACAAACTGGTCGCTGTAGTGAAAAATTCCTTTGCGCACCACGGCGCGGATTACCGCATTCAGGCCGGGACAATCGCCTCCGCCGGTCAGTATGCCAATCTTCATGTTTCGCTCCTGTGCAGGTAAGAAATCAGACGGAACCGTTGATGCACCCCGGGCGCAGAGTAGACCAGATGAGGCCCCCAACGCGCGGTCGGCAGTCGTTCGGAAGAAACAGAGTATCACCAAAACCGTGCCTGCCCAAAGGGCGATGCTGATGTGGGGACAGCCGCTACTGGTTGTCCGGTCGCGCGAAGCCCGACGACTTCTTCCTCACGGCCGGCATCGCAGAATTCTGATTGCGCCGAAGCGCAAGATTCGCCACAATGCTCGACGGAATCTCTGACCCAAAATGTCTGACCGAAAATGATGAAACCAGTTTCGATTCTCGCCTGGGGAGCGGTTGCCGCCGTCGGGACACTTGCCGTTTCCGTCGTGGCTGTGCACCGCGGCGAACCCATCAACGCGCTGTGGCTGGTGGTCGCAGCGACTTGCTGCTACGCCCTGGGATATCGCTTCTACAGCCGCTTTATTGCCGTCAAGGTTCTTGTCCTCGATCCCCTGCGGGCTACGCCGGCCGAGCGTCTGGAAAACGGCCGCGACTTTCTCGTCACTAACAAATGGGTGGTGTTCGGTCACCATTTCGCTGCGATCGCCGGGCCCGGCCCGCTGGTGGGGCCGGTGCTCGCGGCGCAATTCGGATATTTGCCCGGCACCTTGTGGATACTCGCCGGCGCCGTATTCGCGGGCTGCGTGCAGGATTTCGTGATCCTGCTGTTTTCCGTGCGCCGCGATGGCAAGTCGCTTACGGAAATGGCCAAAGAAGAAACCGGCCGCATCGGCGGCCTGGTCGCTTATGCGGCCGTGATCGCGATTGTCATCATCCTGCTGGCGGTGGTCGCGCTGATCGTGGTCAATGCTCTGAAGTCGAGCCCGTGGGGAACGTTCACCGTCGGCATCACCATCCCCATCGCGCTGCTGATGGGGATCTACCTGCGCCGGATTCGCCCCGGCAAGGTGCTGGAAGTTTCCGTTCTTGGCTTTGTTCTTGTGATGCTGGCGATCTGGGGCGGGCAGTGGGTATCGCAGAATCCCACGCTGGCAGGCATCTTCACCTTGAGCGCTACTAGTCTCGCGATTCTGATCATCATCTACGGTTTTGCCGCGTCCGCTCTGCCGGTTTGGCTGCTGCTGGCTCCGCGCGATTACCTCAGCACCTTCGTAAAGCTGGGAACTATCGCGCTTTTAAGCGTTGGGATTGTGGCGCTGCATCCCACGCTCCACATGCCGGCGTTCACGCGCTTCGTCGACGGTACTGGTCCGGTGTTTGCGGGCAAGGTTTTTCCCTTTGCTTTCATTACTATCGCCTGCGGAGCGATCAGCGGGTTCCACTCCCTGATTTCGAGCGGAACCACTCCCAAGCTCATCGCCCGCGAAACCCAGACTCGCCTGGTCGGTTACGGTGCGATGATGTGCGAATCCGCCGTGGCCATCATGGCGGTGATCGCCGCTTGCGTGCTGCAGCCGGGAATTTATTTTGCGATCAACAGTCCCGCCAGCATAGTCGGCGCGGCTCCCGAGGCTGCGGCCAACACGATCTCAAACTGGGGCTTTCCCGTCACCGCTGCCGATATGCAAGCCCTGGCCCATGCCGTGGGCGAACAGACTCTCTACAACCGCACGGGTGGCGCGCCCGCTTTCGCCGTGGGCATGGCTCACATTTTTTCCAGCACGCTCGGCGGCCATGAATTGATGGCTCTCTGGTATCACTTTGCCATCATGTTTGAAGCCCTGTTCATATTGAGCATCCTCGACGCTGGCACGCGCGTGGCCCGCTTCATGCTGCAGGACGCGTTCGGCCACATCTACAAGCCGCTCGGCCGGACGAGCTGGTATCCCTCGATTCTCGCGACCAGCGGGCTTATCGTCGCCGCCTGGGGATTTTTTCTGTGGCAGGGAGTGAGAGATCCGCTCGGCGGAATCAATTCCTTGTGGCCGCTGTTCGGAATCGCCAATCAATTGCTGGCGACCGTGGCCCTGTGCGTGGCGACCACGATCATCATCAAGATGCACCGCGCCAAATATTCCCTGGTGACGCTGGTACCCCTGGCGTGGCTGGTGACGGTCACCTATACCGCATCGTGGCACAAGGTTCTCGATCCTAACCCGCGCATTGGTTTTCTGGCGCAGACGCGCGCACTGGCGGCAGGTCCGGCGACCAGCGCGACCGGACAGCTCATCTTCAACAACCGCCTGGACGCCGCCGTCACGACGATTTTGGTGGTGATGGTGAGTCTGGTGGTGATCGAGTCGGTTCGCGTGTGGGCGGGCATCCTGAGCGGGAAGAGAGCATCTCCGGTGAGGGAAGCGCCGTTTGTGATGACGCGGCTGGCCGCGGGAGAAAACGCATGAAACCTGGCTTGAGAGAACGCGGGATAAAACAGATCTTGAATTTCGCCCGGATTTTTCTGGCCGCGTTGCGCGAGATTTTCGATGAATCGCCCTACGCTCGCTTTTTGCAGCGTACGCAGACAACGTCGTCGCCCCGGGCCTACGCGGCATTCCGCCGCGAGCACGAGCATCGGCAGGCTCGCCGCCCGCGCTGCTGCTGAGCGCCTGTGTGGAGCGGGCACTCCTGCCCGCTGCTTTTGACTTTGATCTTTTGCGCCCACAAACCTGGAGTAAACTCTTCTCAGGTTCGTCTCGCATCATGTTCGTCCCATAGCATGCGCGTCCTTGGAATCGATTGCGGCGGAGCGTACACCGGCTACGGTGTGGTCGAGATCCACACCGGCGGCCGTCTTTCCTGCCTGACTTGCGGCGCCATTAAACTTTCCACCCGCGAAGCGCTGCCGCGGCGGTTGGCGCGAATATTTACCCAGCTGGGCGAGATCATCGCCAAGCACCAGCCCGATCAAGTTGCGATTGAAGATGTGTTTTACGCTTTGAATGTGAAGTCCGCTCTGAAGCTGGGTCAGGTGCGCGGAGTAGCCATGCTGGCCGCTGCCGCCGCCGGCCTGGAAGTTGCCGAGTATTCTCCGCTTACGATCAAGTCGTCGGTGGTGGGTTATGGCCGCGCCGAAAAGCAGCAGGTGCAGCACATGGTCACGCGCCTTCTGCAGCTTGCCGAGGCTCCCGAGCCCCTGGATGCCTCCGACGCTCTGGCGATCGCCATCTGTCATCTGCACACCGCGGCAACTCTCGCCCGGCAGCGCAGCATCAAGAAAGTAGCGATAGGCTGAAGAAGATGCTTCTCGCCCTCTGCTCCCAACCCAAACTGCTTCGTCGGCGCCCGCTCCCACTGGCTATGTTGCCAGCCATTGCTCTCATGCTGTGCGCCGCTCCCACTCACGCTGCCGACCCGGCGACCATCACGTTCACGCTGCAATTCCCCGCTTCAGATCCCGATCGTTACTTCATCTCGGTCACCAACGATGGACATGGCAAGTACGAATGTTCAGCGAAGGTCGCTCCCGAATCCGACGACCGCGAAAACTACCAGGCGGAGTTCGAACTTTCCCCCGCCGGCCGCGCCCGCATTTTCGATCTGGCCGCCCAGGCACATTTCTTTGCCGGCAAAATCGACTCCGGCAACCGCAAGCTGGCTTTCACGGGCTCGAAAACTCTCACCTACCAAGACGGCCAGCGCAGCACGTCCGCGAACTACAACTATTCCGCCGTTCCGCCGGTGCAGGAGCTTACCGCGTTTTTTCAGAACCTGTCGGCAACGATGGAGTATGGACGCCATCTCGCCTATTTCCACCGTTACCAGAAACTGGCGCTCGACGAGGAATTGAAGCGCATGGAAGATCAGGCCCGGAGCCACGAACTGAGCGAACTACAGGCGGTTGCGCCGGTACTGCAGCAGATTCTCGATGATGCATCCGTGCTCAACGTGGTCCGCGCCCGCGCGGAACGCCTGCTGGAAATGGGTAAGGCCGCGGCGGCCCGCTAGGGGCCAGGACTGCTTTGGCAGCATCCCGGCTGGCGCCAGCGGATAAGACCTCGTTTTTACAATCATTCCACCAAAATCGTGCTTTAATAGGCACAGCAATTGGGGGATGCAATGTCCAACCCTTCCTTGTCCGGATCGCGATCTGCTCTGATTCTTCTGACCGCCATGGCCTGCGCGTTTTATGCGTTGCCCGCTCTGGCTGGTTCGCAGGCACGTATCGTTCGTTTGAGCGACGTGCAGGGTTCGGTTCAAATCGATAAGAACGCAGGGCTGGGTTTTGAAAATGCGTTTCTCAATCTTCCCATCATGCAGGGCGCGCAACTGCGCACTCGCGGCAACGGACGCGTGGAAATCGAATTCGAAGACGGCAGCACCATGCGCCTGGGCCCGAACACGGCGGTGGAGTTCAGCACTCTGAATCTCTCGGACGCCGGCCAAAAATTTTCCGAAGTGAACTTGTCCGAAGGGCTGGCGTATGTGAACTGGCTGGGCAGCGACGGGTTGACCCTGAACTTTTCTCGCGAGAAAGTCGCGCTCAATCACCCGGCGCACTTCCGTGTAGAGGATTCGTCCGATCTCGCCAAGTTTGCAGTTTTCAAAGGGGACGTCGTTGTCGACGGTCCTGGCGGCAAAGAAACTATCAGCAAAAAGCAAATGGCGGACTTCAACGTCGGCGATCAGGATCAGTTCACCCTGGCCAAGTCGATTTCCGAAGCCCCGCTCGATTCCTGGGATAAAGAGGCCATTCAATATCACGAGCAATACGCGCGCAACAATGCGCCGGTCTCCGGCTACGGCGCCAGCGATCTGGGCTACTACGGCAACTACACGTCGGTGCCCGGCTACGGCATGATGTGGCAGCCGTTCTTTACCGGCGTCGGCTGGGATCCGTTTATGGATGGAGCGTGGTCGTGGTATCCCGGCTATGGTTCCATGTTTGTTTCGGCGTATCCCTGGGGCTGGATGCCCTACCGTTACGGTAACTGGATGTTCATTCCCGGAAACGGTTGGATGTGGCAGCCCGGCGCCCTTACCACCTGGAACGTTTTGCCGCGCACCGCGGGCACGCTGCCCGCTACCTTCCGCACTCCGGTGGCTCCGGCGGGGACTGTGAAAACCGTTGTAGTCGGTAAGGGTGGTCCCGTATTTTCGTCCCCTGTGGCCTTGCGGATGGTGGTGAGAAACGGATCGGCGGGCATGGGAATTCCTCGCGGCTCGCTCGATGGTCTGAAGAGCCTTAACCACGAAGTGGCGAAGTCGGGTTCGGTGGAAGTGCACTCAACTCCGCAGTTCTCCACGAGCGCTTCCAGCAGTGGTTTTGCTGGCTTCGGTGGACCGCCATCCAGCACGAGCAGTTCCTCGATAAGCCACACCTCGAGCTCCAGTTCCGCCGGCGGCGGCCACGCTTCGGGCGGCCACCACTAGAAGTCGTGTGATAAACGGTTCGTTGCGATGTCATCCCGAGCGGGGCCGGGGCCGCGGTGAGGGACCTTACGATGCGCGGGAAGGGGCATTAGCTCCGACGGGTACTGTCACGGTGCGTGCAGCAGAGTCGGCCCTATCGGCGGCACGCATGCTGCAGACGCAAGGATCCCACCGAGAGCTACTCTCTCTACGGTCATCGCGCGGCTTGCATGACATTGATCGAGTTGGATGACATCGACTCAAATTGCAAGAATCTCAATTCACCGCACCACCACCCCCGCATATCCCACCACCATATCGCGGTCGCCAGAAACGTCGCCCGAGGTCGCATATTTCACCAGTTCCGCGGACTTCGCTCCCAGCTTCTTCGCCGCTGTCAGCATCGCCACCGCCGGCCCCATACCGCACATGCTGATGTTCTGCTGCCCGACCACTTCGTGCAGCCCGCGGGGATCGAGGCTGAGAATCCGCTCAATGGCCCAGTGATCCTTCGCCCGCGTCACCGCATCGGATTCATAATGATTCATGTCGCTCGAAGCCACGATGAGCACAGGATCTTTCTGCGCGGCGACCACATCGGCCATCGCGAGCCCGAGTTGTTCGAGGATATCGAGCTGCGTCGTCCCTAACGCAATCGGGACGAAGCTGAGGCTCGGCTGCCGCAGCAACAGGAATGGCAGTTCGACTTCGACGGCATGCTCCCCACGATGCGCAGACGCGTCTTCCTGCAACGCGGGAAAGCGCTGCTTCAAACCCGCCGCCAGTACGGCATCGATCGGCACATTACCCAGCGGCGTTTCCCACTCGCCCTCGGTCATGATCGCGAGCGCCCGTCCCACCCCCGTGTGATTCGGGCACATCACGATGCAGCGCTGCGGAATCTCCATCCGCGCAAACACCGCACCCGCCACGTGTCCGGAATACATGTATCCCGCATGCGGCGCTATGCAACCGATCGCGGCCAGCGGTGACCTACTTTGAAAAAGATAGGAATTCACTTCCTCGCGCAGGCTCGCAGCATCGCGGGGATAAAAGCGCCCGGCAACTGCGGGCTGGCGAACGACGGAGGTCATGCACCCTGCCTTGCGAATCGGACCGGGGTACCCTGTGTTCCCCTGTGTCCCCTGTGGTTGAAGCTTTTTCGCAGATAACTAATCAGAACTTCCCTAAGAATGTTCCGTCGCCGCGCGCAGGGCCCGATAAACCGCAGCGCTCTCTTCCAGGCTCAGGGTTTCAGCGCGCGCCCCCGGCTTGACCTTTGCCTCCGCCAGTGCCCGCTTCAATTCCGGTGCAGGATATTTTTCTTTCAAATTGTTCCACAGCGTCTTGCGTTTCTGCCCGAACGACAGCCGCAGAAAATCAATGAAGCCGTCTCCCGCCACGCCCAACCGCTCCTGCTGCGGATCGAGCGTCAGCCGCAGCACGCTCGAATGTACGCTCGGTGGCGGAACAAACGCCGTCGGCGGTAACGTAAAAAGATTCTCGACTCGTCCATAAAGCTGCGCCGTCGCCGAAAGCATTCCATACTCGCTGCCGCCCGGCTTCGCCGCGATCCGCTCAGCCACTTCGCGCTGCACCATGATCACAATGCTCTCGAAATATTTCGCGAACTCAAACAGCCGCAGCAGAATATCGGAAGTGATGTAGTAGGGCAGATTCCCCACCACCCGCACCGGTTCCGGCTTCCAGTCGATCCCCGGGCGTCCCAGGCCCGGCTTCGGCCCAAACAACGAATCGAACTCGATCGACAAAATGTCAGCCTCAATGATCTCCACGTTGCGTGCCATGCTGAACTTCAGCCGCAACTGCGCCGCCAGCACGCGATCCAGTTCCACAGCAATCAGCCGCCGCGCGCGCTTCGCCAGCAGGGAAGTAAGAATGCCGCGTCCCGGCCCAATCTCAAGCACGGTGCTCTGCGAAATATCGCCCAGCGCGTCGACAATTTTCGCCGCATATTCTTCGCTCACGAGAAAATGCTGTCCTAATTTCGGCTTCGCTTGCGGACGCGCGGCAGCTACCTTCGGCACGTTGACCCTCTTTTACCGGAGCATTAGACTGGCTGGTCGGCTGGCCACTGTCAAATAATCAGTGTCAAATAATCAGCGTCAAAGAATGCCAGCCTGCAAGGCCCCGCGAATACATTCATAATATCCTGTGCCCGCAAAAAGTGGAGCCTGGAGGTTGTCGCTCTCATGCACATCGCATTCGTCGCATCCGAAGGCGTTCCATTTTCGAAGACTGGCGGGCTCGCCGACGTAGTCGGAGCGTTGCCGCGCGCCCTCGCTGCTCTGGGCCACCAAGTCAGCGTCTATTTGCCGCGCTATCGCCAGACCAAGCTCACGGAACCGGCCACAGTCGTCCGCAGCATCACCATCCCCTTCGACGACAAATATCGGTTCGCTTCCGTCGTCACCGGAGGCAGCCAGAACGGAGTGCGATTTTACTTCGTCGAGTATCCGCCGTACTTCGATCGCGACGCTCTCTACGGAACTCCTGCCGGCGATTATCCCGACAACGCCGAACGTTATGCGTTGTTTTCCCGCGCCGTAATCGAAGCCTCCAAAATTCTCGGCGTGCCTCACGTCTTCCATTGTCACGATTGGCAATCCGCACTGGTCCCCATTCTTCTGCGTACCGTCTATGCGGAAGACCCTGCGCTCCGCGAAGCCGCCACGGTGTTCACCATCCACAACATGGGCTACCAGGGCCTGTTCCCGCCCGAAACGCTACCTCTGCTGATGCTGCCCTGGGACCTGTTCACCATGTCGAAAATGGAATTCTTCGGCCAGGTCAATTTTCTCAAAGGCGCGCTCACTTATTCCGACTACATCACCACCGTCAGCCGCAA
>JBEKDY010000116.1:0-18190 GCA_050014115.1 Candidatus Sulfotelmatobacter sp.
CGCATGGGGAACCGCGGGAGAGTATGGAACGGCTTGACTCCCGAGCAGCGGCAGCGGGTGCAGCAGATTCATAATCAGATACTGCAATTGCCGCCCGACCGGCAGCGCATGGTGAGAAGCGCAATCCGCGATTTGCGGGCTATGCCTCCTGCGCAGCGCGAACAGGTGATCGATTCGGATCGCTTCAGGAATAACTTCTCGCCCCAGGAACTCGGAATCCTGCGCGAAGTTACCCGCTTGCCGCTAGCGCCTGCGGAGGGCGGCACGGAGCCGGCGCCGCAGGAGTAACAGTTCTCAGTTCTCAGCTCTCAGCTTCTGCGTGGCAGCGGAGGCAAATACGACCGGCTTCGGCGTCTGGAATTCCCACTTCTCGCAAAGAACGCGAGAAATGGGGCACCCACGCCATCAGCTATCAGCTATCAGCTTTCAGCTCTCGGCTAACCCGCCGCCGACATCATTCACCACAAAGGGCACGAAGGTACACAAAGGAAGGCCCGTCAACAAAGCTCTTCGTGATAGTTCGTGTCCTTCGTGGTTCAAGTTTTTTTCTTGATTATGAGCGCAGCAGATTCCTGGCTACGAAGAGCGCGTTCGCGGGGCGTTCTCCCAACCTGCGCATGAAGTAGGGATACCATTCGGTGCCGAAGGGAATGTAGACGCGCATGCGCCAGCCGTCTTTCACCAGGCTCTGCTGCAGATCGCGGCGGATGCCGTAGAGCATCTGGAATTCGAAGGAATCGCGGGAGATTTTTTCGCTGGTGGCGAAGGCCTGTGCCTGGCGGATCATGCTGGCGTCGTGCGTGGCCAGGCCGTGATAGACGCCGCTCTTCAGCAGAATCTTCATCAGCTTGACGTAGTTGGCGTCGACGTCTTCTTTTTTTTCAAATGCAATGCTGGCCGGCTCTTTGTATGCGCCTTTGCATAGGCGGATGCGGATGCTTTCGCTCAGCAACTTTTCGACATCGCTCACTGAGCGCTTCAGGTAGGCCTGGATCACTGCGCCCACGCTGCCCTGGTTTCCCGGCGCGCGGTGCAATTCGTGGACAAAATCGAGCGTGCGCTGAGTGTAGGGCGAACCTTCCATATCGACGCGCACGAAACCGCGTGGCTGCATGGCGGCGGCCCGGGCGACGAGTCCGCTTACCAAGTCGCGGGCCAGTTGTTCATCCACGTCCAAACCCATGTGAGTGAGCTTCAGACTGACGTTGGCGTTGAGCTGGCTGGCGACAATGGCATCGAGAATCTCTTCGTAGAGCCGGGCGCTGTGGCGCGCTTCGTCGGGATTGGTGACGTTTTCGCCCAGATTATCGATGCTGACGCTCATCCCGGCTTTATTCACGGCTTGCGTGGCGCGGACGGCGTCGGCGATTTCGGTTCCGGCCACGAAGCGTCCGGAGACGCGGCGGCCGAGGGCGGAACGCTCCGCAAAGCCGCGCAGCGTCTGGTTCTCCGAGAGGCGCACGAAGAGCGTTCTCAGCATGGTTCACCCGCCTCGACAGGACACGCGAGGCCAATGCAGAGGAAAAAGTGAAAGGGAGAACTGCTCGGGACTTGCATGGAGATCACAGAAATTTGTATCACACCTGGGAGGGTGCGGCTGTGAAGGCGTCAGGAAAGCAACTTGTTTCGGCAGTGTGGAAGGCCCACCCTAGTCGCAAAGAACGCGACTAGGATGGGGCACCCTCCTCTCTCTAGTTTCCAGTTTCTAACGTGCTGGTGCGGTTGCATTTCACCACGTGTAGTGGGCGGTATAGCTGATAGTTTTTTCTTCGTCCGGAGCGATGGTTACCGGGAACTCGATGGTGTGGCTGTCGGTTTTCTTGTACTCGGATGAGCTTGAAGCTATATCCCAGGTGAGGGCGCGATAGAGGTGCTCGACTACGCGGACCTCCACCGGTTCTTTTTTGTGGTTGCGTAGCTTGATTTCGAAGGACTCCGTGGCCGTGCTCTTACCCTGGTCAACAATGTAATTGGTGCGACGGCGTTCTCCCGCGATGTCGAAGGCGTTGCCGGTGTAGATGCGGACGGTTTCGTCGTGGGGCGTGTGGTC
Organism: Candidatus Sulfotelmatobacter sp.; assembly: GCA_050014115.1. Lineage (GTDB taxonomy): Bacteria > Acidobacteriota > Terriglobia > Terriglobales > Acidobacteriaceae > Sulfotelmatobacter. The sequence continues at coordinate 2,051 of JBEKDY010000116.1, forward strand.
GATAACGTTTTCGCCGGTGAACTCGATTTGGCCGTCGTCGCTGCGGCGGTAGAAGCGCACGCGGCCTTTGGGCAGAGGCATTCCGAGGTGGTTCGCGTCGGAGTTGCGGAACTCGCGCATCACCCAAATCTTTTGATTGGATTCAGTGCCGTAGGAGTGATCGTTGCGAATGTTCTCCCAGGCCCATCCGTTGTAGCGGTTGGGGTCGATTTTGACGCCGTCGTAGATGTACACCTGCTTGGTGGTGACTCCTGCGGCGCGGATGAATTCCACCTGCTTGGTTTCGCGATCGCGCAGGGTGGTGCGGCGCTCGAGGGTGTAGAGGTGGTATTCGTCGAAGGCTTTTTCGGTGACGGCAGGGCTGCCGGCGACCGCCCCCATGGCTGCGTAGTTCTCCAGGCGATCCACCATCCGGCCATTCACTCCTGGTTGAATCTTGTTCACATCGCCGGCCATCAGCTTGATGCGCGCGTTTTCGAAAGTTCGGCCGCTCTGGTTATCCATGGTGACCCAGCCAACAATATCGACCACGTCGCCTTTTTCGGGCGCGACGATGTTGTAGTCCGCTTCCCAGGTCATGCCGCCGGTGACGTAGGAAAACTCCGCGGGAAACTTGCCGGGCTTGTCGGAGGCCAGAACCCACTCCAGGCGCGGATTGAGGATGGTGTCGTCGGTGAGACGCGGAAAGACCGGCGTTCCCGGAAGACTGAAGCGCAACTGGCCGTCGACCTCGATGACCGGGGTTTGCGAGGCGCCGTTCATCTGCTGCTGGTAGTAGTTAGAGCCGTAGCGATTCATGGCGAAATAGTTGTGCGGCGTGTATCCGCTGCGGATGACTTTGCCTTTGATGATTTGTCCTCCGTTTTCAAACCCGATGGTTTGGCCTTCGTAGAGCGATAGCAGCATCGATTCGGAGACGGGATCGGCGCGGTAATTCTGCTCGAGCACCTGCACCGCGTGCTTGCCGGTGGGATCGCGGAGAATGACGGAGTCCGGTTCGAGGTGCATGGTGATGTCGCTGACCGTGACCGGGTTGTCGCCCGGCTTCAGGTCCAACGGGATCTGCTGGCGGACGACGGCGAACTCTTCGTTGTAGATGGTGAGAGATGGTTGCGAGGCATCCTGCGCAAAAAGGCTGGCAGAGAAAGCGCAACAGAGAATGAGAGAACAGACGAAACGGGTGATCATGGCGCGACCCTCCTGAGCTGACGCGACGAAGTCAGATGAGTGTGCCCTTCCGCTTAGACACCGAGGAACGTGGCCTTGGTTGTCCAAAGTTCGTTGTCCAAGTACGAAAGGCTATCTCTTATAGAACGGGCGCGGGAGTGATTCTTGCGGCTCGAAGCTTGGGCTTCGGACCCTGAAACGCCTGCGGGTTGCGGGGTTTAGCCGCGGGGAACGATGTCAGCCGCCGTGCTCTTCCAGAAATTTCTCGACTTCGATGGCGGCCATGCAGCCGGTTCCGGCGGCGGTAATGGCCTGGCGGTATCGGCGGTCTTGCACGTCGCCGCAGGCGTAGACTCCGTGAACTTTCGTGAAGACGTAGTTGTGAGTCTTGAGATAACCGTCGGCGTCGGTATCGAGCTGGCCGGCGAACATCTTGGCATTGGGCACGTGTCCGATGCCGAGGAAAAGAGCGTTGGTGGGGAAATCCCAGACTTTGCCGGTCTTCACGTTGCGCAGTTTCAGCCCGGTGACTTCGTTGTGGTTGATGTCGTAAACATCTTCGACAACGGTGTCGGTCAGGAACTGGATTTTCTCGTTATGCTGTGCGCGCTCGAGCATGATTTTGGAAGCGCGGAAACTTTCGCGGCGGTGTATCACCGTGACTTTGGTGGCGAAGCGGGTGAGGAAGATTGCTTCTTCCATGGCAGAATCGCCGCCGCCCACTACGACAATTTCTTTGCCGGAGAAGAAGAAACCGTCACAAGTGGCGCAGGAAGAAACGCCGTGTCCGATCAGTTGCTGCTCGTGCGGCAGACCGAGCCAACGGGCAGAGGCACCGCTCGCGATGATCAAGGTCTGCGCATGAACCTGATGCACGCCGATGTGCAGCAGAAATGGGCGCTTGCTCAAATCGACGCTAGTGAGATGCGCCATGCGGTATTCAGCTCCGAAACGCTCCGCCTGCTTGCGCATGTTCTCGACCAGTTGCGGGCCAAGAATGCCTTCGGGGAAGCCAGGGAAATTCTCGACCAGCGTGGTGAGAGAGAGTTGTCCGCCGGGTTCGTGGCCTTCGATGACCAGCGGTTTCAGATTGGCGCGCGCGGTGTAGAGGGCGGCCGTGTGTCCGGAACAGCCGGAGCCGATGATGACGACGTTGCGAGTTTCGCTCATTTTATTTTCGGTCTTTTTGTTTTCGATCTTTTTTATGCGCGTTTTCTTGGGGCTTCGTTTTCCGGGGCGCAGTGAAGTTAGATTGTGAATCTCAGATTTCGATGCAATGCCAAGACCCGGGCGCGGATTAAGAGTCTGCCAAGTCGCCGCAATTCATTTTTTCTCTTCCGCCGGCGGTTTCGACTTGGATGCTGGCGCAGTCTGCGCTTTCGCGGCCGGCGCAATTTTGGCTAATTCGGCGGGCACGATTTTTGGCACGCCCAACAAAGTTCGATAGTTCGCCAGCACTTCTGAAGCGCTACGGAATAGCGGCTCATAGGCGCTCTGATCGGGTGCGGGACCATTTTCAGGGGCGGAGCACCGGGCCAGCGCCACCGACGACTTGCCAAAACGCTCCAGCCGCACTCGGCTTACCGGAGTGTTCGAGGTCAGCATGGCTTCGACGCTGCTGACCGCCGAAGCGCTATCTTCGAGCGAAAGCGACATCAGGTCTTTCGGGTCGCGCACGTGCAGCACCAGGGTTTCAACCATGGTATGCCCGTCATCGCTGAAGGAATATTGCACGCTCGAAAACAGGGCTTGCACCGAGAACTCGTGGCGGATGCGCACGTAGCTTGCGACGGAAGACTGGTCGGATTCGGCCACGCTTTCTCCGGGCTTCAGAAAGCTCGCCATGTCGCTCAGAGTCGAGCGTCCGCGGGAGACCTCAAAATCGGCAGAGAACAGGGGTTGTTTGGGAGCGCGCGCCAGGGCGGAGGCGATCTCTTTCTGTTCGTCGGCCGAGGGGGTGCAGACGTTCAGGACATTCACCTTCACCTGCGGCTGAGTCGAGTGCGGATTGGCGGCCGGTTGCTGCGCTTCCGCGCGTGGTGCGGATACGGAAGCGAGCAGGGCTAAGGGGACCAGGACGATGGAAATCGAATTTCTGAGGGCGTTTCTTAGCACGTCGGAATTCTAAATGAGAATTGTCGGAAGTGCAGTGAGGATTCGGTAGCGGCTTATCGGCGTTTACCACGAAGGACACTAAGCCGCACGAAGGAACCCCTGAAACATAACGCCCTTCGCGATACTTCGTGTCCTCCGTGGTTATTCGCTCTTCTCGTCAGGCGAACAGAACCCCAGTGGGTGCGGGCCGCGCACCTCACGGCGCGGTAGAATTCAGAAATGGTAAAGCCGACTCTGCTCGCGCCGCTCCCGAGTCTATAATCGGACTCTTCTACGACGGTCATGGGACGGTTATGAGCACGAAAATGATCGAGTTAAAAGCATGTGGTCCTCCTCGACAATCCGAAGCCGGCTCCGATTAGCGGGATTGTGGCCCGAGAGCCGCATGGCGCGCATTGCATGGTACCTGCTGGCGCTGGGCGGAATCCTGTTCGGGCTGCGCGGGTTGCTGGCGTTGTTTGCTCCTTCCTGGGGCACGAGTCTGGGTGGGTGGGCGATATTTCTGGCGGTTAGCTCGGGCGTCCTGTTTTCGTTTCTTGGCTTTGGATGGCTGAAGCGGAAGGTGCTGTGGCGGCTGCGGAACCGGCTTATCGTCACTTACGTGTTCATTGGAGTGATTCCGGCGGTGCTCCTGGTCACGATGGCATTCATCACGCTGTATGGGTTGGCCGGACAATTTGCGGTCTTCGTCGTGACCTCGGAAATCCACGCGCAGTTGCGTAGTCTGGAGGCCGCAAACGCTGCCGTCAGCAACGAACTCGCGGCACACCTCGAGCGCGGAGACCGTCCCGCAGCGGAATCGCTGGCCGGGCTCAGGAAGCGTGACGCAGCCTGGGGGCACCGGCAAGTGTGCGCCTGGTATGGAAATCGGCCCCTGCCGTTGTGCGATGTGTTTAACGGGACGGCACTGACTCCCCCGGGTTTTTCAAGAGTCAGGTTCCGCGATATGGTGCGTGATCGCGGCACATTGTACCTGCGGGTGGTCAGCTCCCTTGAATTGGGTTCCACCAATCTTACGGTCGTTACCAGCGAACCGTTCGATCCGGAACTGGTCGGGAAGATCGCTGCCGATCTGGGGGAGATCACTCTCTTAGCTCCCGGCGCACCGCTGGAGCCCGAGCCCTCGAGAAGCGGGACCTCGGGCAGCGCGCCGGGCTCTGGCCCTCACACTTCGCGATCCGTCACTCCGGCAGACGGCCAGGGTAACATCGCGAACAATTCAGGCAGACCAGGCGCCACGCTACAGGTGGGGCAGGTGCTGTTTCGACCTATTTTCGTGGTTGGCAATCTGCCCCCTGCAACGGGCAGCATGGATTTTGAGATTCCGCTCGCAGGCACTTCCCTTTCGGCCGTCGATTGGAAAACCGGGAGGCAGGAGCCCGGAGCCGTAGTAAGGGTTCGAACCCGTCCATCGGTGCTCTACGCCCATCTGTTCGCGGCGCTGGGAGAATTCGCTCAGGGCGTGGAATACGTTCTGCTGGGCGTGGGAACTTTCTTCGCCATCATCGAACTGATCGCCCTCTTTATCGGCACGCGCATGACCCGCACCGTGACTGCCGCCGTGGCCCAACTCTATGACGCCACCAAGCATGTGGATCGCGGCGACTTCAGCCATCGCATTCCGGTGAAGTCAGCGGACCAGCTTTCCGAACTGGCGCTCTCGTTTAATTCGATGACTGCGTCCATCGAGAAGCTGATCCTGGAGCAGAAGGAAAAACAACGGCTGGAAAACGAACTCACGATCGCGCAGGAAGTGCAGGCGCAGTTGTTCCCGCGGCAGATTTCGGAACTGGAGTCGCTGGAGGTACACGGCTTTTGCCGACCGGCGCGCACCGTCAGCGGCGATTACTACGACTTTCTGACCGTGAGCTCGCACAAATTAATTCTTGCGGTGGGCGATATCAGCGGCAAAGGAATCTCGGCCGCGCTACTGATGGCGACCATCCACTCGGCGGTGCGAGCCTATAGCGTGGAAAGTCTGCCACAGATGAGAGAGCCTGTGGCCGTAGGCGCGGTGGCCGGCGCCGGCAGGATCATGGCGACGTGGCCGGAAGGCATAGAAATTTCTCCGGGGGCTCTGCTGGGATTGCTCAACCATCAACTCTACGAGAGCACTCCTCCGGAAAAATATGCGACGCTGTTCCTCGGCATTTACGACGGGCGTTCGCACCGGCTCACCTATAGCAACGGCGGTCACCTGCCGCCCATTCTCATCGCGAAGAGCGGCGGCATTCGGCGGCTGGAGGCCGGCGGCACCGTCATCGGCCTGTTCGATAATATGACTTATGAAGAAGGCAGCGTCGAGATGAAGCCCGGCGAGATCTTTCTCGCGTATAGCGACGGCGTTACCGAGCCGGAGAATGATTTCGGCGAATTCGGCGAGCAGCGGCTGATCGACCTGGTCAGCGACAACCGGAATCTTCCCTTGCCTCAGATCAGCCAACTGGTGACTACGGCGGTCGAGAACTGGATTGGGGACAACGAGCAGCCTGATGATGTCACGCTCGTGCTGGCGCGGGCGCGGTAGGGATTTGGAGCCTGTTTCAACTTTTGTGCGTCGGACACTCCCTTCGATTTCGCTCAGGGCAAGCTTGTCCGCCGCCTTTGGCTTTGGGCTTGAATTGGTCGATGATCGGACGGCGTCTCATCCCGAACTGGAACGCGGCGAATCATCCGAAGGGCAGCGACCCGTCGAGAGGACCCTGCACGTATTGACACGGCTAGCGGCCATGCAATAACGTTGTTCGGCAGCGATGCTCCGTATGCGGGAGTAGCATAACCACGGCAATGCGCCGGGGCTCCATCCCGGAGATGACGGTTCGATACCGTTCCTCCCGCCCCACCTTATTGTCTCTGCTTTATTCGCAGGTTGAGTCGGTATCAGATTTTCTTCTTTTTCCACCGGCCCTGCTTGAACAGGATCGCGCCGGCTGCTGCCATTCTGTCGGCATCACTTCCTGGCAAAGAGCGTAGCCTGTGCCGTGGCGGTCTGGCCCTTGGTCATTCCGCCCAGGATCACGAGGCCGGCCGGAGTCGACAGGATGCCGCCGCAATCCATGCGCGGCTCGACGGCATTTTCATCCACCGTTTGCCACTGGTTGGCGTGCAGATCGTAGAGAAAACTTACGCTGGAAACATCGGCGGGCTGACCGTCGTAGCCGATGCCTTTGAAGTCATGCGGGCTGGCGCTGCCCCCCGAGAAATGGATTTTGTGCCCCTCCGCGCCACTCGCAATCCCGAAGCGCGCCGGGCCGGGATGAGGCGGCAGCTTGCTCCATTCAATCTTATTCGGATCTTTGTGGTCGATCTTCCCGATCCAGCATTCGTCCGACGCGACGTAAGGGGGTCCGGCGCCGGCGTTTTTCTTTCCGCCATCGATCAAGATAATGGCATTCTCCGCCAGTCCGCCGGCATGGCCGAACACCGGCGTTCCTGGAAACGGCGTGCCCTCACTCCAGACATTTTTCTGCGCATCGTAGACCTGGACGTTGTTCACCGGCCCGTTCTTCGAACGGCCGCCGACCAGATAGATGAAGCGGTCGCGGTCCACGCCGATCACGCTGTGATCGACAGGCACAGGGATATCCGCGCCGCGGTACCACTTGTGATCGTCTGGCACATAAGCGCTAACGTCGGAGACTGTGAGTTCCGCGCCCTGCCCGTCCACGACATATCCGCCAAAGAGAAAAACTTTGCCCCGCGCGCCGATCGCGGCAGCCCCCAGGCGCCCCGCGACGCCGGGCACCGGGCGGCCTTCACGCCACTTTCCGGACGCGAGGTTGAAGATATAGACGCGATTGGTGACGTCATCCCAGGTTTTGCGAGGACCCATTCCCATGATCGAAAACAATTCCAGCCCGCCTTTGAGGGACGCCACGGCATTACCGGAAACCGCGGCCGGCATGTTGGGAATCTTCGGAGCATCGGAGGCCGGCAACAGGGCGGCGCCGAGCGGCACAGCCAGGAGCAACAGGGCTCTTTTCATTGCTCAGATATTACGTGTTTTGGAGAGAGAACGGCAAAGGCAGGGGAGCACGGGCAAGCTGCGGCGCAACTGCCAGGAGCAAAGAGCTGACGTATTACCGAGTCAGCCCCTGTCGAACCGCGTGAATGAAGTCGGTATAAGCGGGCGTGTCGCCGCTCGCCCGCATGAAGCTGGCAATCTGCCCGCGATGATATGCGGAATGCAGGAGCACATGCGTGACAACATCTTCCACCGTGCTGGTCCACGGCTCGCCCTTGCTGTTCTTGTAAGAGACTGTTTTGTCGAGATCCTCCGGCGCTAACGCTTCCAGATATTTCCGCCAGAGCGCGCCAACCTCCGGGCTCCGCGCTTCGCATTGTTCGAGGCCCCACTCCGGCCACACCGGCTGGCTCTGTGGCTCTTGGCGCAGCCTTTCGAGCCAAAGCAACTCAGCCGAAACAATGTGTGCCAAAAGCTGCACGCTCCGCGCCGCGGATGCGCGGCTAGCGCGAACCGCGGTCAAGACCTCGCGGTTTGCCCACGCGTCATACTGAAACTGGCGCCGAAAATGGTGAATCAAGTCTGAGGCCATGTTTAGTTTCCAGTTCAGCCCTTAACCCGTTGTCATCCCGACGGCGCGTTTTTCTTCGCGCGCGGAGGAGCCTGTCCTAAGCGAACCTTGATGGAATCTCAGTGTTCTCTGCTGTCGCGTCAGCCATGGACCCTCCAGCGCACCAACCTCGTCACCACCCAAGAGCGCTATTCACTATCCTTTCACATTTATCCATTACACTTGTCTGCAAAATCGACTGGAGCACCTCTTGCCTCGCAAAGTTGCCACGGGATCGTCGGGCGCCGCACGCAGCCGCACGGAAACTACAGAGTCGCGGCCGAGCAGGGCTGCAGGCATGCATAAACCCGGCGCCTCGGCCACGGACGACCTCACTCGCCTCGCCCTGAAGGCTTGCCTCATCGCCCGCGATGCCGCTTTCAACGTGCGCGATCTGGTCACCACCAACTCGCGCATGGCTTTTCTGGCCATCAAGGATTGCGAAAAAGAACTGGATTTTATCGAGCGCCAAATTGACGAAGAACTTCCCGCGGCGATTACCCGCGTCAATGAGGCGCGGGCCCGCCAGCTGCTTTCCAGCCTGAAGTGCACCACCGATCTGGAGCGCATCGGCGATCTGGTAATGAGCGTCGCCCTGCGAGTGCAGGCGCGCAATGCAAAAATTCCCGCATCGGACGCCAGCCAACTCGTGGAAATGTCGCTGATTCTTCGCGACATGCTCGACCTCATCCACACTGGATTCAGCACCCTCGACCTGGAATGCGCCCGCAAGGTGTTGCAGATGGACAAAGACGTCGACCGCATCTGCCACGCTCTGTTTCAGAAACACCTCGCCGAAAACCTGCCCCAGGGCGACACTTCAAGCTTCGATTTGATGCTCATGGCGCAGGCCCTGGAGCGTGCCGGCGATCACACCACCAATCTCGCCGAAGATCTTTACAGCCTGATCGAAGGCCGCAGCCTGCGTCACATGCCGAAAAAGCGAGCGGCGCAATAGGCGCTGTCGGGCTGGCGCTTGGGTCTTAGCTTCTAGCTCTTTGCCCCCACCGCGAAATTCATCGTTCGTTAACACGATGGAAACATTCGCGCAACATTCCGCCCATACAGTCTGAAGCAGGCTTCCGGAATCCCTGCAAGGCTGGGCTTCGCGGTTGTCGCAGGCAAAAATGCACCTCCCTCTGAATTCTTACGAGCGCGGCTCGCATCCGGATGCACCTGTGCCTGCCCGCATGCTCGTCTTCGTCGTGGAAGATGAAGAAGACATCGCCCGCCTCATCGCGCACAATCTGCAGGCGGCAGGTTTTGAGGTCCAGAGTTTCGTGAGCGGTGTCTCGGTGGTCTCAGAAGCCCTGCGCGAGATGCCCGCGCTGTTTCTTCTGGACGTGATGCTGCCCGGAGCCGACGGCTTCGATTTGTGCCGCCACATCCGCCAGACTCCGGCCTTATCGACCATCCCTGTAATTTTTCTGACCGCGAAGACCGCGGAGGCGGACCGGGTCAAGGGTCTGGAACTAGGCGGGGACGACTACATCACCAAGCCCTTCAGCCCACGTGAACTCGTGGCCCGCGTGCGCAGCGTATTGCGCGGCATGCGGCAGACCCCGAGCCAGCTTGAAGTTCTGCGGCTGGGCGAATTGGAAATCGACGCCGCCTCCATGACGGTGCAGGTGCAAGGCCGCAATATACTCACCACCGTGCGTGAGTTCCGCCTGCTCGAATATCTGGCCACGCACCGCGGCCGCGTGCTCACGCGCGACCAACTGCTCGACGCCGTGTGGAAGGAGACTCCTTTTGTGACGCCCCGTTCGATCGACGTCTACATCCGCCGCCTGCGCGAAAAAATCGAAGCCGACCCTCGCCATCCCCAATATCTAAAAACCCTCCGCGGCATCGGGTACCGGTTTGAGGTTCCTAAATAAAGGGAAAGAACTTCCCCGGTCTCCATCCCTCTCGTCCGGCTGGTTTCCTGCCGCCCCGCCCACCCTCCGCGCCTTTCGTTTATTCTGTCTGCTGTTCCTTTTTGGACGCCCTCATGAGCAAGACGAAACTGCTGTGGAAGGCCGAAGATCCGAGTGCCCGGCTCGCCGAACTTACGGCAGGATCGCAGGACCCCGCGAAGGACAATCCCCTCCGGCGGGATGTCCGCTCGCTCGGCTCACTCCTCGGACAAGTGCTGGTGGAGCAGGGCGGCCACGAATTGTTTGACGCGGTGGAGCAGTTGCGTCAACTGCTGATCGAGCATCGCGAGCAAGTCCGACGGCGCTCCACCTCCGCGTTATCGAGTGACTTGGTAAAGACTGATCCGATGGCGAGCGATCTGATGACCCGGGTCCAGGACATGGTCGCGAAGATGGACCTCACGCGGGCCCACCAGGTCGCCAAGGCTTTCGCAATTTATTTTGAACTTACGAATCTTGCCGAGACCAACCATCGCAAACGACGACGACGCGCCGGCGAACTGGATCGCAACCGCGTTCCGCCTCCCGGTTCATTTCGCGGCACTCTGGAGCGTTTGAAAGCAGCCGGAGTGCCCGCCGCGCAAGCTCTCGCCGCGCTGCGCCAGGTGACGGTGATCCCGGTATTCACCGCGCACCCCACCGAAGTCGCCCGGCAAACCGTTCTGTTGAAGCGTCGCCGCGTCGCCCGGCAACTCGAAAATCTCGACTGGCTTCCGCTGACCGCCACCGACGCCACCGACTGCGAAGAGGCCATCCGCGCCGAAGTGATTTCGCTTTGGCAAACCGACGAAATTCGCGTAGCCAAGCCCACCGTCGACGACGAGATTCGCATGGGCCTGCGCTATTTCCGCCTTTCGCTTTTCGAAACCATCCCCAGAATCTACACCGAGATCCGCGACGCGTTTCGCGATGTCTACGGTGTCGTGATCGAAGAAGCCGCGTTGCCCACACTCATCCGCTTCGGCTCCTGGATCGGCGGCGACCGCGACGGCAACCCGCTGGTCAAGCCCGAATGCATTCGCGACGCCCTCGAACTGGCGCGGGCGTTGATTCTCCGCGAGTACCTGAATGACGTTGAAGCCTTGAGCGACCGCCTGAGTTCCTCGCTGCGGCAGGTCGGCGCGTCTGAAGAAATGCTCGCGCGTCTCGCGCACTACGAGCGCACCATTCCCGGCGTTCATCTCGCCTGGGGACCGCACAACACCACGGAGAGTTACCGCCGCTTTCTCTCCTACGTGTTTCACAAGCTCCAGCAAACCCGACAGCCCTCGAATGCCTCCGCAGCCTACGCCAGCGTGGTCGAGTTCGAGCATGACCTGCTGCTGCTGCGCGAAAGCTTGCGGTCGCATCGCGGCCAGCGCCTGGCCACGAATTTCGTCGAGCCGCTGCTGCGCAAGGTCCACACGTTCGGCTTCCGACTGCATACCCTCGACATTCGCCAGCACGCCCGCGTCCACGCGCAGGTGCTCACAGAGATGGAACCGGCGCTGAAAGCGAACCTCTCTGTTCCGCAACTCGCCGAGACGCTGTCCTCGGAGGCCCGCGAGCTGCTCGCTACTTTCCGAACTATCGACGAGCTCAAACGCGAGTATCCCGCGCAGTCGATTTCCCAGTACATTATCAGCGGCGCCGAAACCGAGGACGACGTGCTCAACGTTGTGCGCCTCGCCAAGGCCTGCGCAGTGCAGGTCCAGGGATCGAGCGGCGGCGCAAACAAAACTTCGGGTGCAAGTAAGGGTTCGAGTGCCAATAACGACCCCGGCCTCATGCCCGTGCCGCTGTTCGAGTCCATCGATTCTCTGCGCGCGTCCGCCAAAGTGATGCGTCGCCTGTGGACCCATCCCGAGTACGCGCCGCTGCTCGATTCCTGGGGACGCTGGCAGGAAGTGATGCTCGGTTACTCCGACTCCAACAAAGACGGCGGCATGTTCACCAGCACCTGGGAGCTATACAAGGCTCACCGCGAGCTGCATCGCGCCGGATCACCGAGCAGGGCGAAGTTCTCAACTGGAAATATGCCGACCCCGTGCTGGCGGAATGGAATCTGGAATTAATGATCGCCGCCAGTCTCGAGGCGCTCGTTCGCGCTCCTCACGAAGAAGCCGCCGGCCACTCCCACTGGGAAGAGGCAATGGAAGAAATGTCGCGGGAGGCCTACCGCGTCTATCGTCGCGACATCGCCGACAATCCCGAGGTGCTGGAATATTTTTATCAAGCGACGCCGGTGAACCAGCTCGATGCGGCGCGCATCGGGTCGCGGCCTTCGCGCCGCACTAAGAGCCGCCGCCTCGAAGATTTGCGCGCCATCCCCTGGGTCTTTGGCTGGATGCAGAGCCGTCACGCCGTCCCCGCGTGGTTCGGCGTGGGCCACGCGTTGGAGCAATACGCCGGCAAGAGCCCCGCACACGAGCAGTTCCTGCGCCAGATGATGCGCGGCTTCCCGCTGTTCTCCGATCTCGTGCGCAACGTGGAATTGGGCATGGCCAAGGCCGACATTGAGATCGCCCGCGTCTATTCCGGATTGGTCGGCGATGGCGATGTGCGAAAGCGAGTGTTCGCCACGCTGGAAGCCGAATTCCTTCGATCCCGCCGGATGATCCTGCAAGTCACGGGACAGCGCGAGCTGCTGGGCAACAATCGTGTGCTGGCCCGCTCTATCCAGCTACGCAACCCCTACGTCGATCCCATGAGCCTGATTCAAGTGGAACTTCTGCGCAGAAAACAACGCGACCCGAATCGCGCCGACCTCGACTTCCCCCTGGGCGCGACCATCAACGGAATCGCCGCCGGGCTTCATAACACGGGATAACTTCTCTGTCTTATCGCCTAACTCTTACCCTCGGCGAGAGTCGTGAAACAAATAGTGGTAGATCACATCTGCGGCCAACTCGACCTCGTGATCGAAATCCCGCGGACTCATTCGTGAACCTCGGGCCAGCAATGACCAGAAATGGCGGTCCATCATTCGCGCAAATGCCGGAAGATCGCAATCCCGGCGTGCCTTGGGATGCTGTCGCAAAAGCTGAAACACTCCGAGGATGCGCGCATGGGTCCACGCCTCAACCGTTCTCTGCATCGCGCCCAGTTCAGCGTTGCTGAGAGCCGCTTCCTGCCAGGCCCGCACCACGCCGTAATATTCGCGATCTGTGCGAAACACGCGCCCAAGAAAATCTCGCAGACCAGTCTTCAGGTCATCTCCACCTGTGGGCTGCAAGTTGAGACTCGCCAGGCGCTCCAGCAACTCGTTCATCAGCACAACCAGCATCTGGCGTTTCGAATGAAAGTAAATGTAGAAAGCCCCGGCCGCAGCGCCACCCTTCGCCGCAATCTGCTGGATCGAGGTGGCTTCGTATCCCTTCTGCGCAAACAGCAGCCGAGCCGCCCGCAACAGTTTCTTTCGCTTCTCCAGGCTGCGGTCCTGTTTCGGAGCGGGTTCCTCCTCGCCTGTCCGTAACACGGGCGCGCGTGAAACTCGCGTCAAGGCTTATCCCCAGCTTTAGCCGGAGACTTGACTCCAGAGCTCAACCAAACCCCGGCGACCGCGCCCGCACAAAAGATCAGCATCCATCCCCCAAACACTCCCGCAGCGCCGGGATCGACGTTGGAAAATATTACGGGGAAGAAGGCGCACGAAAACGGATCCAGAATCAGCGTAGGAAACATGAGCAGAGTCGCAGCCGCGAGCCAGGAATCTTTTTGCAGGCCCAGCCGGCGGAAAATCCGCGGGGCCAGCAGCGCCATCAGCACAAAGCTGGCCAGGTAAAGGATGAGAGTCGCAACCGGCCGGTTCGGATGCAGCAATCCCCGCCCGCCCAGCCGAATGGCAACGGTCCCAACGATCCACAACAGGATGCCAATGCGAAGAACCCGATATTGCATAATATGAACCCGAATTCATATTCATATTGCGCTACATAATTTGTCAAGAAAAAAGCCGGCGGTTCGCGGCCGCCGGTCTGCTGCCGTCGTCAGCCCGGATTCCGGCAACCCGCACTTTCCTCTTTGCCCGCGCCAAGACGATAATGGAAGCACTCTATGCTCTCGAACTGTATCCGCTCGCCGCGCCGACGCTCGCTCATCTTGTCGGCCCTGGCGGCCGCTGTCGCCGTCATGCTCGCGCTTCCCCTGAACTCCTCCGCCCAGAACTCCTCCGCTCAAGATTCCCCCGCCCACGATTCGACCCAGCGGCTGATCCTGAAAGATGGCTCCTACCAGACCGTCACCAAATATGAAATCAAGGGCGATCGCGTCCGCTACTTCAGTGCCGAACGCGATGAGTGGGAGGAACTCCCCAAGTCGCTGGTCGACTGGTCCGCCACGGAGAATTCCGCTAAGGAACAACAAGAAAAAGACCGCGCCACCGCCGCAGCAGCCGTCCAGCTCGACAAGCAAATCGAAAACGAGAACGAATCGGCGAACGTCAAGTTACCGGAAGTCGCTCCTGGACTGCACCTGCCGCGCGACTCCGGCGTTTTTCTGCTCGACAATCTCAAGAGCGAGCCGCAACTGGTAGAAATACAGGAAGCCGAAGGCGACCTCAACCAGAGCAGCAAAGGCAATATTTTCCACGGAGGCATCGCCAAGCAGACCGTCGAACTGCCCGGCGAACACGCCAAGGTGCAATCGCACGTCGACATTCCGTCGTTCTACATCAACCTGGAACCACCACCGCCGGCTGCGGCTCCTCCGCAGGATCCGCAATCACCTCAAGCCGCGGCGCCCCCCTTCGACCGCTACCGCATCGTGCGCGCCGACGCCAAAGCCGGCAAACGCACCCTCGCCGAAGTGAAGCGCGGCGTCACCGGCAAAATGTCCCAGGACCAGCACTTCGAAAAAACCACCACCACCCGCCTCACCGGCGGATGGCTCAAGCTCACTCCCGCCGCAAGCCTCGCCCCCGGCGAATACGCCGTAGTCGAAATGTTGGACAAAGAAGGAATGAACCTCTACGTATGGGATTTCGGCGTGAACCCCAACGCGCCAGCCAACGAAAATCCCTGGAGGCCCGAAGCCGTAGCACCCAAGCCAGACGCAAAGCCCAGCGGCCAAGACAAGTAAGAAAAAGATTGAAAACGGTTTTTGCGAGAAAGGGTTTATCCGCGAGAATCCGCGCAAATCCGTGGCGAAAACGCTTTTGATTTTGAAAAACTAGCCTGCCCTACTTCATCACCCCACGCTGCGCAATCCCAATATTATCCCGCGTCGAGTTCTTCACCAGATACATCATCTCGTCGGCCTGCCGGATAATATCGTGCGCCGTCCGCGCGTCATGCGGATACGTGGCCAGCCCCATCGAAGCCCGCACATTCAGGTTTAGACTCTCTTCGCGGCAAAAACTGCTCGCCCGCAAAGCGTCGCGCAAACGCTTAGCCACCACCAGCGCCTGATCCTTGCTCGTCTGCGGCAGCAGCACCACAAATTCGTCGCCGCCATAGCGAAAGGCAAAATCGATCAGCCGCAACTGCGCCTTCACCAGATAGCCAATCTCCGCCAGCAGCTTGCTGCCAATCAAATGTCCGTGGGTATCGTTCACCGTCTTGAAATGATCAAGATCAATAAACAGCACGCTGAACTCATACCCAAACCGCGACGACCGGTAAACCTCGGTATCCAGCGTCTTATACAAATGCCGCGCATTATAAAGACCCGTGCAGTCATCCGTAATCGTCAGTTCCTGAATGCGTTCCACCCAGCGCGCATTCTCAATCGCAATCGCCGCGTAGTCACACAGCGACTGCAAGAAGAAAAGTTCCTGCTCGCTGAACTGCGACATGTCCACGTTCACCAGCTGGATCACGCCCAGCACACTCAGCTTCGAGCGCAGCGGTACGCAGATGATCGATTGCGTCTCCCACTGCGTGCTCTCATCAATGCGTTTCGCAAATCGCGGATCGGCCGCCACATCCGGAACCACCAGCTGCTCGCCATGTTTCGCGACCCACCCGGCAATTCCCTCGCCCACCTTCAGCCGAACGTTCTTCAACGCTTCCGCCGCCGGCCCCACCGCAATCGCGAAATAAAGTTCGCTATGCTCCTCGTCCACCATCAGCAGCGACCATGTGTCCGGACGGAAATATTCCGCCATCTTTTCCATGATCGTCTGCAGAATGGAGTCGAGGTCCAGCGAAGACGTGAGCGCCTTGGCCACGTCGTGGAAAATCGTCAGCTCCTGGCTATGGCGGCTCAATTGTGTGCCGGTGGCCTCAGACATTCCAAGTTCCGTTCCCTTTAGATGGATGGGTAGTAATGCGAAAATTATATTCGGCGTTTCGTAACAGGGGCAATGACCGTTGGTAACCAGAACCCGTAAAGCTAATGCCTGCAACAGCCTGATAGGACTCCAACCAAAGTTCGAGGATCCCTAT
>JBEKDY010000117.1:0-30172 GCA_050014115.1 Candidatus Sulfotelmatobacter sp.
GTTTATCCTGGCTCCTATGTTGAATATGTCCAGAAGCTTGGACACGAGGCGCCAGGGATCTATTCGTAGGGGTTCACCCGATGTGCCAAGTGTTCCTGAAGGAACACATCGTCATCACGTATATGGGATGACGATTCTGTCATGACACCTAAGCCCATGGAAACACAGGGGAAAGTGGAAGCCGGATGGGTTCGTATCAGGGCCCGGCTTCGGACGTGGCGAACGGTGCGCCGCATCCTCGGAGGTCGGAGGGCGCAAAGCTCGGGAAGGGCACGAGTTCCACTCGCGCCATTAAACCGCTAGGTAAGACCTCGCCTTCAGGCGCTTAAGTACGCCTTTGCCGCCAAAACAATTGGGTCAGTCCCGTCTGTCCCCGTATTTTCCCGTATTTGGCAATGTCGCAGCGTATGGGACACCTACAGCTAGCGGCATTGGGGTATGCGGCGTGCGCTAAAAAGAAGCGGGCGTTTATACGCGCCATTCCCCTCGAAACATTCAGTGCTGACACTCCGCAGCGTTACGCGCTAAACTGGTACCGACCTTCTCCTTAGATTGATGATCTTCGCTAATCCTCCACTGATCGAACTGATTGCTGAACTGCGATGGCTGCCGTGGCCGGATATGCAAATTCCTGCGCCGGGAACCATAATGCAAGTTCCGTTCGCGCCTGCCCATGTGGAACAGACAATGGGCCGTTTCGTCGATCTTGTAGCAGCGTACGGCTTTAGCATGTCCGAAAGGGTCCTACCTCCCAATTTTCCGCTCGTGCCATTCGGGGTCGTGTATCGAATACGCGAGACTAACGCAGAGCAAAAAAACTTCTTGTACCAAATCGGCCCCGGTGTATTTTCTGCGAATGCACTTTTGCCTTATCGGAATTGGAATAATTTCAAACCAATTGTCGAACGCGGAATTCGGGCTCTCATCGATTCCAGACACGAACTCGAAAGAGGAAAATTTACGGCGGTGTCGTTGCGGTATATCAACTTGTTCTCCGATGTATTCACGGAAGGCCAATCTGGATTCACTTTTCTAACGGAAGTTCTTGGCATGAAAGTCGAAATGCCTGCCGGAGTTGTTCAGCAAGTTTCAGATTGGAAAGCAGCAAAGTTAGGCATTCAGCTCTCTGTACCCCTTAAGACTGGACTGAACATGAACTTGGCCCTTAATGAGGGCACCGGCGCAGGGAAGAATGGCATTGTGATGATGACTGAAGTAATTGCTGTTCAGCCAACGACTGCTGATGTTGGGATTATCATGGATGTACTGGAAAATGCTCATACGTCTATTCGTACGACGTTTGTTGCTTTAACTAATAAATTGAATGCTAAGATGCAGCCGGTAATCTAACGATTATGTTTATCCCTTCTTTAACGATATCATCACCTGCACCTGGCAATGGCACGGCGACGACTGCGATAATTGAATCCATCAATTCAGTTGAGCCTCGATACGGATTCATGATGCCTCCTTGCGATCAGCAGCGCGTATCGTCTCAATCTACGAATGATCCTGCCCTAGACGATATTGCCGCCCTCAAAGACAATTGGGATGGTTACGGCGCACTTGCGCCGACGCGCGAGAGTTGTTCCTACGCGAGATCTTTTCTGGCCAACGCCGCCGATGGTATTCCCATACCGGAGGTTAACCCGACCTCTAACGGCACGATTAATTTAGAATGGAAATCGGATACTGGAACCGCTTTTTTTGAAATTGGCAAGACTCGCTATAGCGGCCACATCGAGCCGCGCCGCGGTTCGACCATTTTCTTTGAGGGGCAACTTTCGGAAGCGCAATGGTCCTTGGCAACTCAACAAGTCCTCGCTATAGTTAAGCAATTACTCTATGGCGCGACTGGTTCGAGGACTCCTGCGTACAGTATCCGTTTTACTGAACCAACTTTATAGCTCCTGTTTACTCATACCTGTTGAAGTGGCTGACGACGAGCGAATTGTCCGCGCCGTTTTCAGCCCCATGAACATAAAAAACAACCAAATTAAGCGCAACTTTTATGAGCCGCCGATTCCGACGGAGGAGCTATCCGTGATGCGTTTGGAATATCTCGGAGCCAAAGCGAGCAAGACTCGCGCCAAGAAGATTCAAAATCCCCCCAAAGGACGCACCTATCACGGTTTTGCGGCCTTCAGCGTAGGAAAGATTCGTGTCGACGACATCTCGGTGGAGGATTCG
The DNA here is from genome assembly GCA_050014115.1 of Candidatus Sulfotelmatobacter sp. GTDB lineage: Bacteria > Acidobacteriota > Terriglobia > Terriglobales > Acidobacteriaceae > Sulfotelmatobacter. Next base: position 2,191 of record JBEKDY010000117.1, read on the forward strand.
AGAAATCAATTCTGTGGACATGCTGACATACACTTCAAAATCGCAGCGCTTAAACAAAGACGTGAAAAGAACGAGGCACTACCTGCCCTTGATGGCAAACGCCTCAAGGAATTGCAGGATCATCTTATAGCGTGCTCGAAATTCTACCCTGACCTTAACCCCGCACGTACAAATTGGACAGGCGGGCCTCTCAGTCCACCGTAGTCGCCAACAGCATACCTGTTACTAAATGGCAAACAGAAACCTCAGCGTAGAGGAATTGAAGCTGGCCAGCGATCTGCGATTAGCTGCCCTGCCGCTGAATGACGTTACGCCATGACTACAGTGAGCGCAGTCGCAGGAGCCATTCTCGTTGCATTCGGCATTTTCCTGGTTGGTCTTACGGTCGTCGTCTTCGTGAAGCCAGCAGTGGCTGAACGTTTTTTTATGGCATTCGCGAGTTCGGCGCGGGCACACTACACGGAGCAACTTGTTCGCCTACTGATCGGCGCGTCACTCATCATTCGCTCTGGGGTTATGTGGCAGCCGAAGGTCTTCTGGCTTATCGGATGGGGCATCGTCGGATCCTCCTTGGTGTTGATCCTTACTCCCTGGCAATGGCACGATCGTTTCGGCGAGGAAGTGCGTCCGAGACTGATTCGTCACATGAAACTGTTTGCGATCGGGCTCTTGGCGTTCGGAGTTTTACTTATCTATGGGGTGGGGCTTGGTGAAAGTCGCTACCTACAACATTAACAACATCAATAAGCGGCTCGACAACCTCCTGGCTTGGTTAGCGAAGGCTGAACCGGACGTGGTTAGTCTTCAAGAGCTGAAGGCAGAGCAGGGAGCATTTCCTGTGAAGGCGCTTCGAAGTCTCGGGTACGAGGCGGTCTGGCTAGGGGAGCGCTCCTGGAACGGCGTGGCCATTCTCGCTCGAAACCAGGTTCCCGTGCTGACTCGCACGAGTTTGCCTAGTGGGTCAGTTTTAAATTCTGATGGCGTCTTAGCTCGTCGATGGCGTCATCCTGAGCGTAGCCGTTCTTCAGGCGGAGCGAAGGATCTCCCGCTACGACAGTGTGTGCCACGGGAGATCCCTCGGCCCGCTGGTAAAGACGCGGGCTCTCGGGATGACGCCGGGAATCATGAAGATCGGCAGGCTCGCTACATTGAAGCGGCGGTTCGGGGAGTGCTGATCACTTCCATTTACCTCCCCAATGGGAATCCGCAGCCTGGACCGAAATTTAATTACAAGTTGGCCTGGTTTGAGCGCCTGATTGCGCACGCCGCCGAACTTATGGCGAGCGGCGCACCCGTGGTGCTGGCCGGAGACTACAATGTTGTGCCGACTCCGCAGGACATCTATCCGACTCGATCGTTGGATAACAATGCGTTGATCCAACCCGCGAGCCGGCAGGCTTTTGCGCGGTTGCTGGCTCAGGGCTGGACGGACGCTATGCGGAAGCTACATCCGGACGGGCCGCTCTGGACATTCTGGGATTACAAATTTGAACGGTGGCAGAAGGATAAAGGCATGCGACTCGATCACTTTCTGCTCTCGCCGAATTTGTCGGACCGGCTGGTGGACGGTGGGGTTGACCGATGGGCGCGTGGGCAGGAAAACGCGAGCGACCACGCGCCAACATGGATTGTGCTTGATCTCTAGACCAGAGTCGAGGTTCCTGCCAGCGTTTTTTGTCTGACCCTCCCAGCTACGTAATGAGCTGCCTTTTCCCGCACGCCTATGCATTCGTGTCCAGGGGGCAGTCCGACTTTCAAAACCTATGCGGCGAATGCGTGGCGATCACAAACGGAAGGTTTCGCGAACCCGAACTTGATTTCGGCTCGCGACTTTAAGGTTGCAGCGGGTTACAGGACTTTGCGGGACTCCCTTTTGGCTGTTGCGGTGATCTTGAAAACTCAGGAGAGAATTGCTTACTTGAGTCCTTCCACCAGATAGAGGTCTGAGAGAATTCGGTGATAGCCATACAAGCACGACTTGCCGTCTGGCGTGAGGAGGATAGGACCAATACGGCTTACGCCGGCTGAATCTGAGGGCATCAGTTCCTTCCACAGAGCTTTTCGGCCGGTCGCCAAATCGAGTCGATAAACTTTGGCGGGCAGGTCGCCCGGCTTGTAGAAATAGATTGCCTTAGCGTCATCACTCCATTGAATTGGTTGCTCTCCCGGCTCGATACCGGGAACGGCGCGAGGTTCCCCACCGGCGACTGGGTAAAAATATGCTTTTTCGTCCGGGCCGATGCCGACTACCTGCTTACCATCCGGGGAAAGAACCAAAGCAAGAGGATCGATTCCCTCCGGCGAGATGGGAAACGGTTTTCCCTCGGGCGAATCCTGGCGGTAAATGCGGGCAGCGTGACCTGGTTCCTTGCCGGAGAAGATAAAACGCTGGCCATCAGGAAGCCACTTCGCCCGGCTGTGATTGATCGAGTCATTGGTCAGAGGCTTGGCCTCGCCGGGGCCTGTTGGGAGAAGAACCAACTGGGCGGGCGCGGAGATGGTACTGACAATCACCCACTTGCCATCGGGCGACACACTCAGCCCCATGCCATCTCCCAACCGGACGGCCGAGGCCTCACCAATCTTTCGCTGATAAACAGAATAGTTCGGGCCTCCACCTTCCCCTGCCTCGGTGAAGAGTAAGTCTTTGCCATCACGCGAGAGGTCGGAGGGATAGGAGTAGTCGAGCCACGACACATCACGCTCTTTGTTCTCGCCGGCAACCAAGCCAATCAATTCTCTCCGCCATGCGTCCTTGGCGAGAAGCACGCGCCCATCCTGCCAAATATCCTGTAGCATCAGGGTTCCCGGAACCCGTGCGATGAGCCGCTCGCGGCCGCCGAGCGTGACCGCGTAGATGGAGCGTTTGAGGCCGAGTTCGGCGGCGGTAAACCATATTTCCTTGCCGTCGGCAGACCAGGCCAATCCCTGTGCTGTTTGAAATCCCGCTGCCACAGTCTTGACGTTTCCGCCGAGGTCCACAATCTTGACTGAACCCGAGTCATCGCCAGGCAAAGGATGGTCCAGGAACGCCACTTGGTCACCTTTTCTTGAAACTCTGGGATGGCTAATCCAGCCGGAAGTCTGGTACAGCACTTTCCCGATGGGAAACTCGAGTTGGTTTCGACCATCGACATCGCGCACGATAGCCAGGTTATTTCCATCAGGAGACCAATCCGCCCACTGCACGTTCTCCAACACAGAACGAGGAGATCCGCCGTTGAGAGGCACTCTTGCCAGCGTGCCCGCCTGGGCATAGACGCCGGAAGGGCGGCTATCCATGGATACTGCCATTTCGCCAGAGGAGGAGATAGCCAAGAGCGCGGCTCCCACAAGGTTGAGGGAACGCGACTGCGGACTCTCAGGACTGGTGATGAACAGATCGATCGGAGATCCTTCCCAGGAAGCTCCATAGACGACCGACTGTCCGTTGGGCGTGAAGTGCGCCGACCGAATGGTCCCTCGGCGAAAGGTGAGTTGATGGTACGACGGCTGTGACGCCGGCATCCAAGTGCCACGGAGAAACCAGCCTGCCCCTACGCCGAGTAACTGCAGAAGTCACAGCTCCGGCCGCCTGTGCTGCGGATGCCGTACCTTGCGCTGCGGCACTCCGGCTTGAGTCCAGGTCGCGCTTCAGTCCCTTTAATTCGGCGCGTATTTCAGAAGCTGTCTGATAGCGCAGCTCACGGTCTTTTTCGAGCGCCCGGCCAATAACGCGGCTGAGATCGGAGGGCAGGCCGGGATTGAGCTGCGGCGGCGGCGTAGGAGCGCGATTGAGAATAGCCTCGAAGATGATCGCGGAAGTGCTGCCGCCAAACGCCACTTGGCCGGTACACATCTCATACATGACCGCGCCGAAGGAGAACAGATCGGTGCGGGCATCGAGCTCTTCACCCCGCGCCTGCTCGGGGGACATGTAGGCAACGGTGCCTACCGTGCTGCCCGGGCTGGTGAGTTGTTGCTCATCCCTGATATCTGCAATCGTCGAGCCGTCCATCGAAGCCGGGAGATTGCGGCTGGCATTCAGCTTCGCCAGTCCGAAGTCGAGGATCTTCGCCTGTCCCCGGGTGGTAACGAAGATATTGGCTGGCTTGATGTCGCGGTGCACAATGCCGCGGGTGTGGGCTGCATCGAGCGCATCGGCAAGCTGCAGGCTCAGGTCTAAGAACTCCTCAGTCTTGAGCGGCCGGCTTTCGACCTTGTGCTTGAGGGTCACACCATCCAGAAACTCCATGGCGATGAAGGCTTGAGTACCTTCCTCACCAATGTCATAGATAGTGCAGATGTGGGGGTGATTCAGGGCCGAGGCAGCCTGTGCTTCCCGACCGAAGCGTAGCAAGGCTTGAGGATCTTTGGCGACGTCATCCGGCAGGAACTTGAGGGCGACGAAACGATGGAGTCGCGTGTCCTCAGCCTTGTACACCACCCCCATCCCGCCACCGCCAAGCTTTTCAATGATTCGGTAGTGCGAGATGGTTTGGCCGATCACTGGCGCGAAATCTTACGTGAGTCAAATGGGCAAGTCAATGAATGCAGAGAGGCCGAGCGCCGCCCTAATCGCATATTCCTACACACATGCCCAGACTCGACAGTTACCAGGCGAGTCATCTGCCATCTTAATCCGATTCTGAACATTTCTTCTCGAAGTCCAGCCTAACCCCGTCCATCCGAAGGACACGGCTGTACTGCGGCGCAAACGCTCCCCTTGAGTTCATCCGGAAGTTCTAAAGCTTATGCCGTCCCCGCCGATAGCTGCCTACAGACGGGGACATTGGTTCGCGAGCTCGGTCACTGCCCCACAGGATTGCCTTTACAGGTCAGGCGTATAATGTTGGTCTCTGGCGGCCCGGTTGTGACATCCCGGTGATCCCGCCCATCCTGTTGAATGGCCCTTCGCTTCCCAGCACCCCGTTTGTCGGAGCCAGTTTGCCAGCGGTGCACGCCACTGCCACCGGTAGCGAGATCGTCCGTTTTGTACGTGCTTGTGATCGCGCTGGCAACAGCCGTGTCTTGCTCCTGCCCGACTGCTCCATCTGTCACTTCGATCTCGCCCAGCAGCACAAGCGCCGGAGGCAGCCCGTTCGTATTGACCATCAACGGTAATGACTTTAGCAGTGACTCGATGGTGGACTTTAACGGCTCCTCTTTGACGCCGAGCCTCGTCAACAGCCATCAGTTGGTTGCTACGATCCCGGCTGCCGACATTGCGCAGGCCGGAACGTTGCAGGTTTTTGTGCTCAATCCCCCATCGGGTGGCACGACCAGCACTATCGGAGGAACCGGGCCCACAACCACATCCTCCACGTGCAGCGGCAACGACTCAAACGCCGTTTCCTTCACGGTCAGCCCATGACTCCGTAAGGCGACGGAGGAATATAAGTGTCGCACGCGCCATTCCACTCATCGAGAATCGAGCCGACGCGGCTTCTGGGTCAATGAGCACCATCGCGGTATTTCGGCAGCTATTCCTCTTGAGGGAGCAACTCTTTCACTTTCGTTGACTTGCCTATTTCGCCCCCGTAAGATTGTGCGCCAGTGATCGGGCAAACCATCTCGCACTACCGGATCGTCGACAAGCTCGGCGGAGGCGGGATGGGTGTGGTGTATAAGGCCGAGGATGTGAAACTGCATCGTTTTGTGGCTTTGAAGTTTCTGCCGGACGAAATTTCCAAAGATGCGCAGGCGCTGGCCCGCTTCCAGCGCGAGGCGCAGGCGGCGTCGGCACTGAACCATCCAAATATCTGCACCATCCATGAGATCGATGACCAGCACGGGCAAACCTTCATTGCCATGGAGTTTCTGGATGGAGTGACGCTGAAGCACCGGATTGCGGGAAAGCCCGTGGAGACGGAAGTTGTGCTGGGCCTGGCTATTGAGATTGCGGACGCGCTCGATGCCGCGCACGCGGAAGGGATTATTCATCGCGACATTAAGCCGGCGAATATTTTTGTTACCAAGCGCGGACACGCCAAGGTTCTGGATTTTGGGCTGGCTAAGGTGACGAGTGCAACGGGCTCCTCGAGCCAGATTGCCGCGGCCAACACAATGACGGGCACGGCCGACGAACCGCATTTGACCAGTCCGGGAACGGCGCTGGGAACGGTGGCTTATATGTCGCCGGAGCAAGTGCGGGGGAAGGATCTGGATGCGCGTACTGATCTGTTCTCGTTTGGCGCGGTGCTCTATGAGATGGTCACGGGGGTGTTGCCGTTCCGGGGAGATACTTCGGGGATCATTTTTGACGCGGTGCTGAATCGAGCGCCGGCGTCGGCTGCGCGGCTGAACCCCGACATGCCGCCAGAATTGGAACGCATTATCAACCGGGCGCTGGAGAAGGATCGCGATCTGCGCTATCAGCATGCTTCGGAGATGCGCGCGGAACTGCAGCGGCTGAAGCGGGATACGGATTCCAGCCGGCAGGTGCCCACGGTGAACACGGAGTCGGGAAGTTCGCCGGTTGTGACTCAGCCTGCCCACCCGCCTGCCCATATGACGAGCAGTTCGGCCGTGGTGGCGGCGGCGAGGCAGAACAAGTTGGGCGTCGGCATTACGAGTGTCGTCGCCATTTTGCTGGTGGCGGCTGCAGGGTATGGCGTGTACGCTTTGTTTTTCCACGCCCGGCCGGTTCCGTTCCAGAATTTCTCGGTCGACAAAGTTACCGAGAGTGGCAAGGCGAAGCTGGTCGCCATCTCTCCCGATGGCAAATACATTTTGAACGTGGTCGCGGACAAAGGGCAGCAGAGCTTGTGGCTGCGCAATGTTCCCACCAACAGCAACACGCAGGTGATGCCTCCGGAGGCGGTGCAATACCTGGGCGTGCGCTTCTCTCCGGACGGAAATTATCTTTATTTTGTGCGCGGCGAGCCGGGACAAGCTCTGAAGCTGCTTTACCGGGCGCCAGTGCTTGGCGGCACGCCCCAGAAGCTTGTTACCGACATCGACACGAACATCACGTTCTCTCCTGACGGACACAGTCTTGCCTACACCGTGATGAACAACCCGGAACTCGGCAAGTTCCGGCTGGTGACTTATTCGCTGGAAACCGCGGAGGGAAAAACGCTGGTCACGGGCAGCATGAATCAAGCGCTATACGCTCCCGCGTGGTCGCCGGACGGCAAGACCATCGTCTGTGTGGTTTATACAATCAAGGATGCGATCAGTGGATTGATGGCCGTTGACGCGGTCACTGGTAAACAAGACCTCATCTTCGAATCCAAAGACGGGCCTTTGTTCGACCCGGTGTGGCTGCCCGACGGCAGCAGTTTGCTGGCGCTATATCTGGGCCTGGAGACCAGTTTCAGCCGCAACGAGATTGTGGAAATTTCTTATCGAGATCGTAAAGTTCGAGCCGTGACCCACGACATCGGCGACTACGGCTCCATGAGCCTCTCCGCCGATGGGCGCATGCTGGCCGCGGTTCTGGGACAAAGTCACTTCGATCTGTTCGCAGCGCCAGCATCGGACCTGGGCAGCACCCAGCTGGGCAGCAACCAGGTTCAGCAGATCACGACCGGGGCTCGCGTGAGCAGCTTCGCCTGGACGCCGGACGGACAGATGCTCATCGATGGGGATGCCTTGAACCTGTTCAATCCGGACAATGGAAGCAAGACGCCGCTCACGTCGCCAAAACAGGATGGCGTGGCGTTCTGGCCTTCCGCGTGCGCGAATGGCCGCTATGTTGTGTTCACGCTTATGGGCCATGGCGGCGCGAGAACGGAGCCGGTGTGGCGCATGGATGCGGGTGGCGGGAACCTGAAGCAGCTGAGTGACGGCAAACGGGATTGGTATCCCGTATGTTCGCCCGATGGGAAGTGGGTTTATTACTCCGACCAGTTCAACGGCGCAAAGTTAACCAGAGTGCCTTTGGAGGGGGGCAAGGCGGAAAGACTCAGCGAGCTTCCCGCCTACCAATTCGATATCTCTCCGGATGGCAAGCTGGCGGCTTTTGACACTTTTCCGTCTCCCAGTATCGCCAGGAAACAGCTGGCAATAGTCCCGGTTGATTCTCCGCAGAACACGAAAATTCTAGAGCTGCAACGCTCCGTCCCGACCAACGGGGCGGTCCGCTTCGCTCATGATGGCAAGGCAGTGTTTTATAACTTCCATGACCAGGAGGCCGAAAACCTGTGGGTGCAGCCGCTCGATGGATCGCCCGGCAAGCAGATCACCAACTTCAAGGCGGAACAAATCAAGGATTTTCACTGGTCTCTTGATGGCAGCAAGCTGGGGATGGTGCGCGGGCATACCGATTCTGATGTTGTACTTCTGCAAGAGTCCAAACCCTAAGACGCGGATCCCCAATCTCTAGATGATCGATGGCGATGTGCCACTGCAACGACCCAACCAGCTGCAAGAAATTCAACAACGGCGGTCAGAACAGCTCGTCCGACCTCTCCGGTGGACAAGGACAGCTATGGTTGCATACGCTGGCGCTACTACATCAATTGGACGGAGGCGGGCCCACATGTTCCCGCTAAACGGAAACTGTCGAATAGCTCAACGTCCGATCAGCTAATGGCGGGACAGGTCGGCATCAACTTCCAGTGTTTCTAGAGTTCCTCGCTAGTCCGGATTCATTTCGATCTGGCGCGGAGGCAACGCTAACATTTCGGGATGCTGCGGATCCCGCCAGATCACGGTAAAACACTCGCCCTCGCTTTGAGGGTGCCAGCTGGTGCCATCTTCATATTTCACCGAATACGGGAAGAAGACCCAACCCAGGACGGACTGGGAGCTGGCAGCACGAATTCCGGGCTTTTCAAGAGTTTGTTCCTGGCCGGGCGGAATGGGCTTGGCCGAGGACCACTCGGCATTGAAGGGCCGTCGCAAATCCTGGGGTGCCAAAAACATTTCGGATGTGAGGGTCAGGCTGGCAATCGGCTTGTGGCTGGTATTTTTGACCGTCAGCGTAAAATTTTCCGGATGCTTCCAGAAATCTCCCGCCGTGAAAGCGAGCGGGCAGGCGCGCGTGGGTGGCGCGTAAACGGTGTAGACCGCCATCATGCCCGCCTCCATGTGATCCTGCACATGGCAGTGAAACATCCAGGTTCCGGGATTGTCGGCAAGCATGTCCACTGTCGCCATGCTTCCGGGAAGAAGTTCGATCACGTCGGTATTTCGCCCGCCGTCGGTGACGGTTTCTCCGTGCCAGTGAGGAGTGTGCAGGTCAATCTCGTTTCCCATCCCCAGCAAGTACCAGCGCACTCTGTCTCCCTGTTTCATGGTCAAGCCGGGAAGATTGCCAAAGATAAAACCGTTGATGGCATAAAACTGACCCTCGGGCTTCGCACCCAACTCGTTGAAGATCATGAACGAGGCGACAAATTCGCGGTCCACATCCTTGGGAGATCCGTCGGGCTTGGCTTTGCCTTTCGCCGTAACAATGATCGGTCCCAGCAAGCCCGCATTGATCTCAACGCCGGGCTCGACATGAGCGTGATACCACCACACGATGGAACTGGGCTGGCCCGGACCGGGCCCGCTGCTCTGGTTGGCAAACCAGTGATAGGTGTAGCGGGCGCCGGGAGCCACGAAAGCCCCCTTGGAAATGGGTAGATAAAGAGAACCTTCATTGCTTTTGTCGTAACGCAAGCCGTGGGGATGCAAATCGTGTCCGCGGCGTCCACGATTCAGGAAGTCGATCACGATCTCGTCTCCCACTTCGGCGCGAATGATTGGGCCGAGAATTCCCAACCACTCGGGCTGCCGCTTTGGGGTCGTGAAGGTATCGTCTGTGTATTCGATAAAACGGCTTTTATCCCATTCCAGCTTTCGCGACCAAGGCAGCGGAACGATATTGCCATTCAGCAAATTGTGGCCGCTCGGAGCGTAGTTCCAGGTGACGTCTTCGGCGGCTATGTAGTAATGCCGGGTTGCTGCCAGGCAGGAGGAGGAGGCAACAAAGACAAGCAACAGGCCTACCCGAACCGATCGCTTAATTCTCACGGGACTATTATCCCATTGCGACGCTTATTCCGGAATCATTCCGAACCCTGGAACGAGCACTTTCGGCCATATTTGAGCATGGTCTCCGTCAGGGAGCCGGAGCGGCCAGACTGCGAATTACGGCTGGATATGTCGGACCACGCTCCGGAGAGACTGCGGGGGGGCGTAACCGCAGCCTGACCAGTGTTCCCTTAAGGCGCCATCTTGAAAACTGGTTTGTACGCGATGTCGCCTTCAAACCGAGGCGCAGCAAACTACGGTCTCGACTCGTGGCCGTTCCCGTTTTTTCCCTTCCCGTCGCTCTTTGGAGTTGTGCCGTCTGGTTCTGCTTCGATAGTGACTTCCACCTCAGCACCCTGCTTGAGACGGACCTTGTCTCCGTTCTCGTCCGTCAGAGTGTTCTCGATGCGAAGTTCGCGGTAGAGGTGATCGGCCCCTTCCACGGCGATCTGGGCCTTTTCGGGTTCGCTCGGGTATGCCGGTTTGATAATTTTTTCGACAATTGCCGGCAGAGTGGCACTTGCTTTTTCGCTCATAGCTGGCTCCTAATCTCAGAGGTTCCATCGCAAAACAAAGGGTTATAGCGTTACGGCCATGCTGCTGGAAACCCGCACTACCTTCCGACCTTCCAGACTTATTCGCGCTTTGGTGCGGCATCGCTGTTCTTCCCGATGTTCGCAGGCTCGTCTTTGTGGCCGAAATCCAGTCCAAAGTGTGGTGCCGACTCGGTGCCCGTGACTCTGATCGGAACCTCCGTGCCCGCTCCCTGCTTGCTGAAAAACGGATCGATCGGCTTCAGAAGAATCGACTTCCACCCCGTAGTCATTTGGGAAACCTTCGCATCCAGCCGGGCCTTCCCGCGAAAGTCGAACGTCTGTCCGTCTAAACTGTATGCGCCCGTCATATCCACTTGCGTTCCTGGGATAAGGAAATGAAGGTACGAAAAGGACAGCGATCCGTCTTTTAGAGTAAACACTCCTTGTAAATCAACCGGCACATTTTCTATGTCGTGCTCCTGCGCCTGTTTGGCCTTCCCCTGGCTGCGGAGACTTAAGGAGTCGAGCCGGCCCTGTACTTTCTCATTGGTGAAGTGCGCATTCGGCACATGAAAAGTGCCCGCTAACTTCAGCCGGTCTGCCACACTCCCGTCACCGGGAGCAAGACTTAACCGCGTCTTCATTTCAACTGGACCCTTCATAATCGGCGGGTCGGTGCGCACGCCCAGCTTTAGCAGATCTTCAATCTGCGCGTGGTCCAGGACAACGTCGAGTTCTATATCGTGGCCGTCAGGGGCGTTCACCCGGACCACGGAGCCGCTCGCCGTGAAAGAAGATTGAAGAAATGTCGCATTCACCGGCCGGAGATATGTGTCCCCGCTGGTTCCGTCAACAATGGCATGGAACTCCGTGTGCAGCGGCACCGCGTGCCCACTGGTTGCAATTCGAAAATCCGGCGTATCGGTTTTTCCATGCACAACGATATTGCTCAAGGTTCCCGAATATTCGCCGGTGGAGGAGAGCGTGCCTCCAATACCTTTGATCGTGCTGAGATCGGCGTCAGTGAAGGAGTAGTCTCCCTGCACCGGTGTATCCCGAGGACTGTTTTGCTGCCATGGTCCGAAGAGACCAGTCGAGTGAATGTTTCCCACCGGCTTCGGATTGACCAGCGTGGCATCAAACTGGAGCGGCTCGCCACGACCAATGTCCTTCATTTTCAAGTCACTGATAGCAAATTCCAGCGGCGCTTTTCCAGGCTTTGAAGTGTTGATGATCAGCCGCGTATCTTCGCAGGCGAACTTGTCGACGACGATCGTCATCTTCCCCGTTTCTGAACCCATCTTTGTCATTTCGTGTCTATCTCCCTTAGGCGGGATGTTCAGCTCCAGGCCTTTTACATATACAGTGTCTACGTGCATCGGGGAACGAAACAGGTTTCGCAGCAAGGTGTGAAAGCGGAATTCCTGCACGCCGATCAAGGCTTGAACTCCGGGCTCGTATGGATTCGGATCCTTCGCCCCAAAAATCTTGAGCCCAGCCCCGGACACTTCAATTCCATTCATTACCGAAACATGGAAACTCGCCAACTCAACTTTGCCGTCGAAGCGATTCGATAGAGTCTCGATCACCCGAGTTCGAAGAATGGGTTCAGCGCGATCAATCACCAATCGCACGGCGATTGCTCCGATGGCTAGCAGGATCAGAGCGACAACGCCGACCCACTTCCATGGCACTCTGCGGCCAGATTTCTTCGGAGTTCGTTCGGGGGAGACTTGCACAATGGCCATTTGAACATTAGAGGGGGCGTCGCGGATAGTCGTCTATACAGCGCTTCCTTCAGATTGCGCTTCCCCTACAACTCAGCCGAACCTGAGACGGATTGGTACCTTGAAAAAGTGCGGGTCCGGGGAACCGGACCCGCTGGAGTAGAGAACCAAGACATTCTGGAATTGTTTATGCGCGACAAACAAATACAAGCACATCCGTGGGATGCTTCAGGCGGCCGCGAACAATCTGGTAGAAGCGGGCCCTCCATCCAAGAATACCCGCCTTCACGCGGCCTACCGTGTCATACAAGGTAAGCATTTCGTCCTGGCGGGGTTTTCGTCACCACAAGATACGCCGTTCGTTCGGCGCGCGGCGCGCGGTAGCCCATCCAGGACGGATCAGGCCGAGGCCGCGACACTCATTCTCTCTTCCAGGCTCTCTTCGAACGTAGCAGCATCCTTTGCTCCAGTGTGCCGCAGTACTTCTTGTGCCCAGTGCGCTTTTGCACCGTTCACACAGGAGATGTATACCAGTACGCCAAGCCGGTCCAGTTGATTCTCGTACCTTTCTGCTTCTCGCTCCGTAAAACCGAGGCCCACCAGCGTTCGGGCATTCCCGCAAAGTGCTGGGGCATCTCGCGCAATCATGAGAGCGTGAAAGAATGCCTGCGACCGGATGAAGAAACCTACAGTCGGAATAGTTACCGCTCCGAATTCCGAAAGCCAGCCAATCAGCTTCGCGGTCATGATGCTGGACTCCCTTTCGGTATTAAAAAGATTCGCGTCACGGACGATCGCTGCAATGGGATGTGCAGGAGACAGCATCATGCAGATACTCTCGTTTTCAAAACCCGCCTGGTTTAGATTGCGCACGATGTCGGCCAAGGTAACGTCCTTGGAATAAACTCCATAAGCGGCTGCCGTGATGATTGCCATGTCGAACGCTCCACGTAAGTGATGTGCGTCTAATGCCCTCGGCGATTTCCGGGGCTCAGAACTTTCTGGGGAAGACGCGAGACTGGGTGAAGCGCTCGACCCGCGATTTGCGTTTCGATACAGAGCAGAATCGGACGACGCACCTTCCCGTATCTCCGCAAGATACGCGTCTTCGCAGTCCATGAAACTCGGGTAAATCATGTAGACCCCGACCATTCTTGGTGACTATAGAAAGTCCCGATAAGTGGAATGAGAAGTCCTGCGGATCGTCGCGAGCCCTTTGACGGCTTCACCGGACGCTGGCAACCGCTAGAAGGATGGCTGGAATTGTGCTCCGTGCGGGTTGTTGAGATGCATCCGGGAGATCCATGAGCGAGGTCCGGTATGGAAGAATTCAAGAGTGATGTTTGCGCCTACATATCCCAGCATGTTGTAGTTGCCCATGCGAAAACCATCCATCGCATCGTAGCGGCGGGGATACCAGCCATAGACGGCGGTCATGCTGCCCGCATAGGGAGCCACGAGACCCGGGAAAGAAAAGACCCGATGGCCGTCGTCGCCGCGGCGCGATAGGACCGTCGAAATCACGGCATGGCCCAGCCTGCGAAACACGCCTTTGCACTCACAGCGGTAATACAAAGTATCTTCGTGGAAAGCTTCCGCTAGCGTATAGCGCGTGGTTGCAGTTACCGCCAACACTCCGAAGCTGGACGCAAAGCGCTTGCCATACGCCGCCGCGCCTTGCTTCCAGTCAGGCGGCGAATCGTCGATCTGGCTGATCCCTGCACTCACCGCAGCCACGCTGATGGGGTAAGGGCCGAACCCATCGAAGAAATACTTGCGGAGCTTCATAGTCTCGGTCGGACGAGCGTAAAAGTCCAGGTGCGCGGGCGCGCTCGCAAGCGGGAAGGAAGAGTCTCCCGAATCGGCTGGCGATTGCGCATCTACAAGCGTCGGCAGGGCTATGAGTCCCACGATTACCCCCATCACTACCCAGAGTGCCCTCACGCTGGAACTCTTCCAGATCGTCGACGACCGCCGTGGCATTGATAGTACGTTCGCGAGGCACGCCCTGAGGCCTGCTCTTGGTGGAAGGTACGGCATGTAGGCAGAGCTGAGTATCTGATCTCTTTCGAAAGAATGGAAGATTACCGGGAGCATCGTCCGTCTTGGCTTGCGAAAAACTCCCCGTAACGCACATCGAGTGCCGCTTTTGACTCAAGCCATGAGCGATGAGTTTAACTCAAACCAAGAGCCTACGGCAGCCGCGCTGGAGCGAGGCTCACAATAAAACTCGATCGTTGTGCCATCACGCTGGCGCTCGGATGATTTTCGACAAGTCCCGATCCTCCGAAACTCCGGTAGCTGTTCACTGTTCCCGCGGCCGTAACTTGCACAAATTCCACTGACTGCGGCATGTCCGGAATACGAGCGCCGAACCAGTGCGGATCGTCGCGCTGCGCCCAGGTGACAAGCGCCAGCACCGCACCCGCCGGATAGGCGGGAACGACGCCCGGAGCTTCGCCACTCGTACCGCGAGCCTGCACGGCCTGCATCGCTGCGTCATTCCCGTAGAGCGTCGCCGTCGTACGGGTGTTCGGGTCAACGAACATCGTGATCGCGCTCCACTCGAGCGGCTGAAAAGGCAGGCTTGCCGGCAGCGCTGCGGCGTGGTTGTTTACCACTTCTTCACCACTGACTTTTGCCGCCGTGATCGGAAGTGTGTAGACGTAGTCGTTGCCTCCAACCGGCCGGTGGCAGCCGGTACACTCGTTTACGAATTGTGCATCGCTGCCATAGGGTTTCAGATCCAACCCACGCCAACGGCCCCAGCCCCAGCCCTCGGTGTCTTTGTAGCGCCTGGCATCTTTCAGCATCAGCTCCACCTGCACAAATTTGCCGGGGTGCGTCAGGCCGTCGGGGCCAAACTCCTGCTGCCATGCGATTTTCGCAAAGCGCGCGCCATCCGGCCAGGGCGAGATATTGCCCGAGCGTGCCGCTTTCACCGCAATCTCATTTCCGAGGATGAACCGGAATGTGTTGTTATCGCCGCGGTCCGTCGTGCTGATCGGCTTCCAGCTCTCGAACGTCGGATCGAACGGGAATCCATTGAGCTCTGGCTGAACCGTCGCCAAATCAACGGGGGCAGGAACTGCCGCCCGCGCGGTGTCAGTCTTCGATACGCTTTTATCTGCAGCGTTGCCAGGCTGGTTCGGCGCGGGCGTCCATGGTGCCAAATACGCTTTCAGCGTCGCCATCTCGTCGGGGGTCACCTTCGCGTCTGAATGCAGCTTCAGGAAACTTGGCAGCGGCATCGCGCCCAGCTGGATCATGTTCACAGCCTCGTAGAGCGCCGCCTTCTGGGCAGCCGCGGGCTTGGCGCCCAGCGTCGAAAAGTTGAGGTGCTCGCGCGCGGTGAGAATGTCGTGCCGTACCAGCCAGTAGCCGGGCACGATCTGGTCGAACCACGAGAGCCGACGCTGGTCTGAGTGACAGCTGTAGCAGTCCTTCTCCAGGATGTGCTTGACCTCAGGTGGCGACTGCAGTTCAGCCGTCGCGGGCTTCGTAGGGATGCCTGGCCGCACCAACTGCAGCACCGCAAAGACAAATAGTCCTGCGCCGATCAGCTTGCCAAACGTTCTCATAGCTCTCCATCTACTCGAGACTGCTTACTCGAGACTGCGACAACTCGACCAGCAGGCGATCCGCATCCTGCCGTATGCAGATCTCGAAACAAATCTGTAGTTGCAAAGATCATACTTGAAACGAAGTCCGACTCGACTTGGCTCATCGGATGATCGGGATTGCTGAGCGGTGGCTATTTGTAACGCGTGGCGGCGAAGGCCGCGGACCACGCAGGCTTCCATTGTGCGGGATCAGCAAGTTGAGCAGGTGTTCCCACCGGTGGGACCTGCCCTTGCTCAACTGGGATGTCGACGGGCAGCGGAAACGCCGCCATCAGTTGCTCGCTGGGCAGGTAGTCGTGGTGACCGTAGTCAAAATTAGCGGGTATCTGCCAGTTCGGTTGCAGACCGGGAGCGGGTGGATACGGCTGCGCAGGACCCTCCCCTCCGAGCGCGGCGCGGTAGTAGGGGTGACCGCAATCGATTATTCCCTGAAGCGGGTTGCCCAGGGGAAATGCAAGGGCAAGAACGTCGTCCTCGGTTGAAGCAAGGATGGAGATCTGATCAATCTTCCCGGCGGCAAAGTTGTACTCGCCGATAAGGCAATCATTGTCGATGGCGCCGGCCATGAACAAAGCGCGGCGCACGCGGCGGGACAGTCCGTCGATGGCCTGCAGCACAACTCGCGCGCCCAGCGAGTGAGCGCCGAATGACAAACTGGCGGCTCCGGTGAAATTCGCGTTAAGAAAATCGGCGATCAGGTCGCCGGACTGGATGGCCTCAAGACCTTCGAAAACATAATCGATGCCGATAGGAATCACGCAGTCACCCGGCCACAGTATTCCAACGGGAAGAGCATTTCCAATCTGTAAATTGCCGAACCAGTATGTGAGATGAGCGATGCCGTCTGCTTCGTTGACTTCGAAACCGTGAGCACCAAAGTAGGCCTCGCGGCCGCGAACAGCCGCGACTAGTTCCGCAGTCAGGTCATAGGGGTAGCCAGGACGATCCGCATCGAGGATCTTGACTGGAGCCACGGGACCGCCAACGGACTGGGCGCGAGTGCTCACAAACCAGCGCGGCATTAATCCTCCTAACCGTTCCAGGACTGAACAGCTTGCACCGCCGCGGTTACAGCAGAGGCAACATCTTTGGCAACAGGGGCAATCGGGGTTGCGATCAGGCCGAGCAGCACCGCTTGCCAAACCGTAATGTGATCCGGAAGAACATGGGCCGCGATGACGGCGAGGCCAACCGAAATTGGGATCGCAGTGAACTTGGTGGCATTGCGGTAGCGCTGGTCGGCGCGCTGGTAGGCCTGCTGGTAGGCCTGGTCGAGCAAGGTCGTGAGCAGAAGGTCGAATCGCCCGTACACGTCGCGCTGCTGGGGAGTGAAAGCAGCCCCGGTATTGATGCAAGCGGCGATCTGAGTAAGAATCTCAGCGTCCACGCCGGTCGCCCTCGCCAGCGCGGCCGCGGTGTCGGGAATGAGGCGAAGCTTGATGAGCGACTTCGCGATATTGAGCTGGTCTGTGGTTGCGGTACCGTTGATCCAGTGCGACTGAAGCGTGAACAGCAGGGAATCGCGGCTCAGCCCGGTTCCATCGAATACAGCGACCTCGGGCGCCAACTTAAGTATGGTTTGGCGAATGAATTTGAAACCAGAGCGGGAGATTCCGCCTCCGGGCAGAACCTTGCAAGCGTCGACCAGACCGAAGGCAGCGGTGCCGAGCGCGCCTGTTGCCGCGATGATGGTTGGGAGAGTGCTCAACGTCGTTCCATTCAACTCCATGATGCCTCCGGAAGCAAGAAACAACGCGTCGAAGCTCGCCTCTGCCCGATCGAATCAATCCAGAGACGGACGAGACGAACCTCCCAGGAGCGAGCTATTCATGTTGAAAATATTGTGGTGGCCTTCCGGACCTCCCCAGGCAAACATTAGCGAAACCATCGGAAAACCGCCCGCGCGCAAGGTGAGTCCGGCAGCGAAGCTGTGCTTCAAGTGATCAAATCCGAGATCGCCGCGGGTGGAAGCTACGCGGCCTTCGTCAGTCATGAACTTGAATCCGAATGGGCCCCAAATCGAGTGCTCGAAGTTTTCCTGCAGTAACAGAAGATTGGGTGCGCGAAACCGGTAGTCCTGGTAGCTACCGAGCGCCATTCCGCCATCAATATCGGACCCGCCCAGCGTCTGTTGAAAATAGAACGGCACCGCACTGGTCGCAGAGTTGATTGATTCAGAAAGCAGGAAGCGCACTCCTATCGAGCCATTCAGATTTCGCGAGTGTGGAATCGGCGGACACTTGGCCTCGTTTGGAGCACATTCGTCTGGACCATTCGATTCTGTGTTCTTCGGCGCCGACTGCGTGTATCCATACAAATAGAAAACGTGGTTCAAGTCGGCGGTCCAGCGCAGAAAGGAATTTGTCGAGCTCGATGGCGCAAAAAATTGCTGAAAGTTTCCCAGGTAATTCAATTGAAGGTGGTCCCCGAACACCGGCTCGATGCGAAAGCCTTCGCCGAGCTGAATAAATCCCGCTTGGCTGCTCAGTCCGGGAGCGGTCGCACTGGTGTAAACCGTCTCGATCGAAGGAATGGACTGCCCCTCATCGCCCCTCACATTCACGAAGCGCCCGTTCACTTCGCCTAACAACGCAAGGTTCAGTTTGCCGATCGCGGGCCATTCATAGATTGGTTTGATCGCGCTGCCGCCCACAATGGTTTGAGTCATTCCAAACACCGACTGCCCCGCCAGCGTGGAATCATTTCCCAGGCCAAAGTAATAAAGCTTGTTCAGAGCGATGGACTGCGCGTACAAGTTGAAAACCGTGTAAGGATGCACCAGGTTTATCGGCGGCCGCTTGCCAGGCTTCGCGGGCTGCGCGCTCTCGCCAGGAGCTGGAACGACCGGCACGATCACATGCACGGGTTCGCTCGGAGTGTGGATCAACTTCATATATCCGCCGGCCCGCCACGAAGCGTTGGTAGTAGCGACCCCATCCACGTCCCAGGCGAAACGCCAGTTCTTCGTGTTCTTGTCGACCACGAGCGCCCCGCCCAACCCGAATCCGTTCTGTGCCGGCAGACTCCCCACTGCAATATGGACGGGAGTGTCCGTGAAAACCTCGATGGCGCATCCCGGCACGGTCTTGAAACCGAAATCTTTGCAGGCGTCAGTGGCACGTTCCGCTTCGCGGCGAAACTCCGCGTGTAACATGCCTTCCTGTGCCGCAGCGACTGTGCACGCAAGGCACAGCGCCAACAACAAGCTCCAACGCATACCGCCTCCCACAAATCGGCTCACAGCGCTCGGGGCCTACGCCGGTTAGGCGTTCCGGCCGAGCTTCGTCTTGGCCTTTTTCTTGGCCCGCTTGGCCCGCTTGGCCGCCGGCCGCGCCCGCTTCGCTGCCGCAGCTGCATGTGCCGCGTGGATCGCCTCTGTCACCTGCCGGATATAATTCGCAGCCTCGCCTTCCGTCTTGATCGCGTTGATGTAGATGTCCGTGTGGTGGCGTACCGGGAGTTTCGACTCCGCGTCGTGCAGGTGAAGCATCTGCGCCTTCAGCAGCGCATTGACCGGCCGGTCCGGATCCATCGCATTCCTGGGTCTGGGCACGTGAATGAGAGCCATTTCAGTTGCTCCTTCTGTGCGGCGCGACTGCCGCGAAAGTCCTAAACATCAAAGTCCGGGCAATCGGTGCGCACGGCGTTGAGCGAAAGCAAATTCCGCGTTGGATCTACCGCCCCACTGTTCGGCTCGATAAAAACATCAGCGCTCGACTCCCGCGGAGATCGCGGGGCGTAGGTGCCGAGAAAGAATTTTGTGATCGTCCCGGGAATCGATGCGTGATCAAAAACCCGGTTCACCACCGTCCCCTTTGGTATCCACGGCGAAATCAGAATCGCGGGCACTCGTACGCCGAGCCGGTCAAACGCGAATGGCATGCCAGTTCCCGTGTCGTTTGCCGAGGCAGTAAATTGGTCGGGAGTGCAGGCCGGCGGGACCACATGATCATAAATTCCGCCATGCTCGTCATACACCACCAGCAGCGCCGTGTTCGGCCACAGCGGCGAACTTTTGATCGCGTTATACACCGACGCGATGAACAACTCTCCTGCCTGAATGTTATGGTCCGGATGCTGGTCGGAAGCCACTTCCTCGCCTGCGTCACCGTCGTGATCGCTATAGTTTGGCTCGACAAAAGAATAATCCGGCAGATTCCCGCTGCTGCAATCGCTTAGAAACTGCTGGTAGCTCCCAAACAACTCCGGCTGATTCTGCAGCAGGTTCGTGATCTCCATGGTCGAACTCGTTGTGTCGTA
Source organism: Candidatus Sulfotelmatobacter sp. (assembly GCA_050014115.1). Taxonomy (GTDB): domain Bacteria; phylum Acidobacteriota; class Terriglobia; order Terriglobales; family Acidobacteriaceae; genus Sulfotelmatobacter. The sequence continues at coordinate 22,282 of JBEKDY010000117.1, forward strand.
GTAATAAAGCTTGGCTGTATGTTTCGGATTGGCGTTGATCAGCCGGCTGTAAATGCTCTGGAATGGCTCGTTGACATACAGCAGATCCATATCGACTCTGCCAAACGACGTGCCATAGTGCGCGAAAGCCCGGTTACAAATCGTCGGCCCAGGAATCGACGCGAACCAGCGGTTGAATACCGCAAACTCCAACGCCAACGTGGTCAGCACCGGAAGCTGGTTCTGCGCGAAGTAATACATAATTTTTTGCGAATGCCCCACATCCTGCTGTTGATTGAAATAACTTTTCACGAAGCCCTGCATGTTCGCCGCGCGACCCGCGCCGGTGTTACCGCCAAAAATTTGCAGGTCGACCGCTGGAAAATGATGATCCGGGTCCGGATCAAGCTGCCCCTGAAATTCCGCCAGTGGCTGCGGCTGCACCGCAGCGCCCGTGGTGTCGGGATTGCTCAACGCAGCGGTGATCCCGTCAATCTGTGGATTCACTGCCGTCAAAGATCCCAGCATGTGGTCGAACGACCGGTTTTCCATCATCAAAACAACGATGTGTTTAAGGTTGTCCAGTCCGGGGGGCATAGCTCACTCCATTCCTGCGCCGACGCTCACCTTCATCGCCGCTCCACGCAAACGGCCATCGTCCTCTGCGTAGGATTAGTGACTTCCAACGCGGTATCGTTTCATTTGCTTGTGGTGTTCCTTGAAAGGCCTCTGGAAAGGCCGCTGGAAAGGCGGTTGGAAAGGCGATTCGAAAAGAAAAGAAGGTGGCGCGGCACGACAGGCCGCGCCACTTCTACAACACTGAGGACTAGGTACCCGTCTTAATGGCTTGCTCCGATGGCGCACCCAACGCCGCCGCAACTTGATTTCCGATCGGAGATCCCAACCCAGAGCATGCATCCCATCCCGGACCGGCCGAGTAAGCGCCGTTGTTGCCGGAGGTGATGTCATTCAGATCCCGCGCCGTACCCGCATCCTGATAGAGCAATGGGTTGATAAAGCCAACTGGCTTGCCGATGCTCTGGTTGATGAGCGCGATCAATCCAGCCCAGAGCGGGGCGACAGCGCTCGTCCCGCCAATCACATCGGGGCTTCCATCGACACGAGTAACGTAGCCGGTAGTCGGATCGGCATCGCCGGTCACATCCGGAACGCCGCGACCAACATTCTTTTTCGGATTGGCGGAAGGCGGCACTCCAGCCCCATTCTGCCAACTGGGAAGAGGAAAAACATCGCTGATCCCGCCTCCGGTTGCGCCTTCATTGTTCGCGAGTTCGTTCCACACAGTTTCGCTGTTGATGCTGCTCCCTGAGGCCACCAGTTGAGTGCCTCCACAGGCCAGCACATTCGGACTCGATGCCGGAAAATCTACGTGGTTCAAGCCATCGGTAACGCCGTCGGTCGAACCGTCGTCTCCGGCCGCAACGCAAACCGACACACCCATCGCACTCGCGGACTGGAACGCTTCATCCATCGACGTCATAGCCTGCTGTGTCCATGAAGATTCCGGACCACCCCAACTGATGGAAACTACCGACGGGTTGTTCGTGCTGTCGTGCACCGCGGTGGTGATCGCGTTCAGAAAGCCGGCGTCCGTGTTGTCGGCGAAATAGACGACGATCTTTGCGCCGGGCGCGATCGATCCGGCCACTTCAATATCCAACATGACTTCGCCATCCGGTCCGTTCGGGTCTCCGGTCGGATTGTTGCTTCCGTTGCCGACCGAAACCGCTGACACGGTGGGAGTCTCGGTGAGTTTGAGTTGGCTCCAGTAACTGCTCAGATCGGCGGTCTTGTAGCCGCCACCCAATTCGATGAGCGCTATGCATTCTCCGGCTCCATCCACGCCAGTGGGAAAGTCGTAGAGCGCAGCGACTTGCGGCGGCGTGTAGGACAGGTTAACGGTAGCGGCACGGGCACCTGCCACCCCACGCCGCCTACGAAAATGCGGCTTGGCTTGTGGGCGATTATCCAGGCCAAATACGCCTTCGACCACGTCCTGCAATTCCGCTGGAAGGTGGATCGATCCCGTGCGCCCGCGATACTTCCCGGTGGGGTGATCGTATTCCTTGAGTTCGACGCCGAAAGCCTCGTTCACGGCCGTGACAGTACCTGAGAGAATCACGGTACGCCGCGCCGGGCTCTTTTCTTTCACAGTAAGTTTGTGTTGGCGGGCAAATGTCTCAACGCGAGCGATGCTTTCCGGGTCCGCTCCGTGGCGTTGCTCGAATTCCTTGCGACTCAGAATGGTCCGTTTCTCAATTGGCTTCGTATATGCGTCGGCGCTGACAATGGGCTTCTTCCCGGTGCGAGATCGTAAACGGATGGTAACGTCAACAGTTTCGTCGGGGTTGGCTGGGCCTATCTCTCGCGCTCCGTCCATCGGAGCGCGCTCACTACCGGCAAGCGGCAGAGGTTTTTTCGGAGTAGACATAGATCTCCTTTCTATTAGGCCGAGCCGAGCGCAGAGGAATGCAGGGCGCTGCTAAGAAACGGTTTCGAGGAACTCCACCCAGGGAAAGGAACCGAGCCGTCTGCAAATCTCCGGAGTCGATCCTGGCCCGTTAGCTGGCTGCAAAGTAGCAGCAGAGCGGCAGCCGCGCAAGATGTTTCTTGGGCCTGTTACGAAAAACGGACAGATGGTTGCTGTGACCGCTAACGGAATCAACTCAAGCCCGTCCTGCAAACTCCCTGCTCTCCGTCGACACTTTCACTTTTTCCCCTTCTTTGATGAACAGGGGAACGCGGATCTCCAGGCCTGTCTCCAGCCGAGCCGGCTTGGTCACCGTGCCGCCCGACGAGTCGCCACGAACCCCGGGCTCCGTCGAAGTAACGTTCAGTTCCACGAATATTGGCAGTTGTAAACCGATCGGGTTGCCGTTGTACTTGCGTAGCTGAATGATCGCGCCCTCGATCAGGAAGTCCAGTGCATTCCCGACCATCTCCTCGGTCAGGGTGAGAGTCTCGTAGCTTTCCTGATCCAGAAAGTGAGAGCCATCGTTGTCGCTGTAGAGATACGATGCCGGAACCGATTCCAAGTCCGGCTCCTTGAACTTGTCGCTCGCCTTGAAACTCTTCTCAAAGACCGCGTTGGTGAGAAGGTTGCGCATCTTCAGGCGCACAAGAGTCTGGCCGCCTCGCGCGGTGGGCGTATTCACCTCTGCTTCCAGGCAATAGAACGGAGTGCTTTCAAATTCAAACAACGTCTTGCGTTTGACGCTGATCGCATCGATTAAGGCGGCCATGAGTTCCTCAAGGGCAGGTCGTGAAAGCAAATGCGGACCCGCTACAAATTTCCTTCCAGTATAAGGGGAAACGTTCATCGGGGAGCAGGCTAGGCGCACCATGGTAGTGGGTCAGTTTGAATTTCTTTGCGTACTTTGCGGCTTTCCTTCATGAACTTTGCGGTTAAAGGGTCTTGTTCTTTTGGAATCAAAAACTTTAACCGCTGAGTGCGCGAAGAAGTACGCGAAGATTCAAACTGACCCACTACCCGCACAATCCGGCCTTGGCGTATATTTTGCAAGTTGTCGATTGTGTCCGGCTCACCGAGTCGGCGCTTCCTGCAACAACTTCAACACATTGTCAGTTGTGTCCGTCTCACCCAGCCGTGGAAAAATCTTCTCGACGCAATGGCGGTGCGCCTCTTCGCTGCGGTCCGTCATCGCGTCCGTGACCAGCACAACGTTGTAGCCATAATCGTACGCGCTGCGCGCGGTCGACTCCACGCCGGCGCTGGTTGCAACGCCTGTCACAAAAATCTGAGTGACGCCGCACCGGCGCAGGTACTCATCCAACGATGTACCAATGAACGCGCCCCACCGTTGCTTGCTGACAACGTGATCTGCCGGGTGCTGCTCCAATTCTGGAACAAGTTCGCTCCAGTCCGGCGGAAACGAAAACTTCGGGGCTCCGGCGTCGGTACGGCCGGGAGCGCGTCCCGTTACGTTGACCAGAACCACCGGTAGACCACGCACGCGGAACGCGCGCGCAAGTTGCGCAGTTCGGCCAATGATCTCGCCCGCAGGGTGCACGGTTGGCAAACCGACAATGCCTTTTTGCAAGTCAATCACGACCAGGGCAGCCGTATCGAGTTTCGTCAGAGGCATACCTTGTTCCTTTCGGTTCAGGCTCGTGGCACATCGCACCGGTTTTCGTTCAAGCCGTTTCCTGGCTCGATTACTCTGCCTGTTTGTTTGAAAATCGCACGCTCATCATGATGCTGATGAAAGCGATGCCTGCGAAGAAAATAATCAGCGCCAGGCTCTCGCCGCTGGAAATCTTTCCCACCCGAAACAGGATGTAACCGGCAACCAGATTAAACAATGCCCAGACAACGTTGACAGTTGGCGAGGACAATCCCTTTCCGGGAGGGCTAGCGAAGGGTGTCGGGAACCGGTCGCCCGAAATGCCATGCACGAAATGAGGCACGACGTTCGCGAGAAACATGCCAGCAAAAAAACATGCGATGTAGTCATACCAGCTCACTGTAATTTCTCCCTTCGGTTTGGGGTGTGGGTTCATTTGATTTCATATGGCCGATTCTTGCACCTCGGCAATCAGGTCGAGGTCGGGTGCAGGCAGCAGCCCCATTTCCTGGTAGATTGGCCGCATGACCGCCCTCACTTTCGGCAGCTTGAACGTGAACCAGAGCGAGCCCGCAATGCAAAATGCACCAGTAACCATGACGGTGTGGGGCGCTCCGATCACGTGAGCCAGCGCGCCCGCCAGCAGGCTGCCGAACGGCGCCGCGCCGAAAAAAGCCATCGTGTAATAGCTCATCACGCGGGCCCTTTTGTCTTCTGGCACCAGCGACTGGACAATCGTATTGCTGATAGCTGCGCCCTGCATCAACCCGAATCCAACAAAGACCATCAGCACAAGCGACAGCCATAACACGTGTGACAAGCCGAAAAGAATCAACGCGCCTCCCAGCGTCGCCGCCGCGATCTGAAGCATGCGCGTTAACCCAACGACGGACTTGCGGATCGCCAGCGAAAGGCCCGACGTTAGCGCTCCAACTCCTGACGCAGCGGTCAGCCAGCCGAGCGTATGCGCACCTCCGTGCAGCACCTGGCCGGCAAAAATCGGTAGCAGCACAGAATACGAGTAGCCCATGAGGCTGAGCAGCGCAAACAGCAGAAGAATCGTGCGGATTGGCCGAAATGAGCGCACATAGTCCCAACCCTCGCGCATTTGTTCGAGCATGCTGCTCGCCTTGCGGCGGATGTCCACAGGTTTGATGCGCATCATCAGCAAGGACGCAATCACCGCAAAGTAGCTGACGCCATCGATCAAAAAACACCAGCCTTCGCCGGCCGCGGCGATCACCAGTCCAGCGATGGCCGGTCCAATCAGCCGCGCGCCGTTAGCCATCGAGGAGTTGATAGCGATGGCGTTGCTGAGGTCGCCGCGATCCTCGACCATCTGCACCAGAAAGGATTGACGCCCCGGCATATCGAAAGCATTGATCAAACCCTGCAAAGCGGTGAGTGCGATGATTTCCCAGAGAGTGATGACATGGGCCAGTGTGAGCGCCGCGAGGGCGAGTGACTGAACCGCAGCCGCTGCTTGCGTCCACACCAGCATCTTGCGGCGATTCAGACGCTCGACCCAAACGCCCGCAAATGGTCCCAGCAAAAACGAAACAATCTGCCCCGCAAAGCTGACCACGCCCAGCAGCAGCGCGGAATGAGTCAGTCGATAGACCAGCCAGCTCGTCGCCAGCTTCGTCATCCAGGTGCCGATCACGGAAATGCTCTGACCAAAGAAAAAAAGCTTGAAGTTGCGATGCCGCAGCGCTCGCCAGGCGTGCGACAGCGAACCTCCAGAAAGAGACGTCTCCCGTGCATCCGAATTGATTGCGGGTTTCACAGGCCGCGATCGCTCCTCGTCGTGATCACTTTCGAAGGCCGTCACTTTTCCACCAGCCGTCTGATGATCTCGGCAGCCTTGAACAGCGTGACCCGCTCCTGTTCGTCGAGCTGAGCTACGGCCTGCGCCAGCCAGGTCCGCTTCGCATCCTTCGCACTCTTCCGCACGGCGGCGCCTTTGGCAGTGAGCGCAATATTCACCTGGCGGCCGTCAGTAGGATGCGGCTTGCGCTCGACCATGCGCATTTCCTCGAGCGCCGCGATGGTCGTCCCCATGGACTGCGGTTTCATGCCTTCCGCGCGCGCCAGATCAGCGGTGGTTGCGGGCCCATGCTTCTCCAGGCGCGACATGACGGCGGCCTCGGTCAACGAAAGCTCGTGCGAGGCTGCCGCCGCGCGCACGCGGCGCACCAATAGCCCGACAGCCTGAATAAAATCGGTTGCGGCGATTTCAATCGTCTTTCGTGCCACAGTGGTTCTATCATACACACAAACAGTTATACTTGCAAGTTTACCTTGCAAGTTACACTGTTTACATGTCGACGAGAAACATTCACTGGCAACCAGTCACTGGTAACCAGACACTGATTTTCAACGCGCACCTTGAGTGTTCAGAAAGGAAGGGATTTCACATCGGCCAGCTTCGCGGATCGGCCCTTGCCCTGGACGCTCGCTCGTGGCCTGGCGACGCTGACATGCGTTGTCCTGCTAACATCCTTGAGGAACCCGCGCGCATGCTTGAGCTTTCCACACCGGTGAAATACGTCAAGGGGATTGGTCCGCGCATTGCCGACGTTCTCGCCACCAAGGGAATCTCGACTGTGGACGATCTTCTCCATTACCTGCCCTTTCGTTATGAAGACCGGCTCAACCCGCGTGGAATTTCCGAGTTGCGGGCCGGGGAAATGGCCACAGTGATCGGAGAAGTACGCAACTCCGGATTATTCCGCACCCGCCGCATGCCGATTTTCCAGCTCACCGTCGGGCAGGGACGCACGCGGCTGCGCTGCCTGTGGTTTCACGCGACTTACCTGCAGGATAAATTCAAGCCCGGCCAGATGATCGCGTTATACGGAAAAGTTGAGCAGGATGAGCGCAGCGGCGAGCTACAAATCATTCAGCCGCAGTTTGAGATTCTGGGCGATCCCACGGACGGAGCAGACGGCGAGCCCGCCACCGGGCCGGCGAAAAAAGCGGCCGAATCGTTGGAGATCGGCCGCATTGTGCCGATTTACGAATCGGTTGGGCAAGCCCGCCTTACGCCGCGCTGGTTTCGCCGCATCCTTCGGACCGCGCTGGAAAATCTGAATCCCGATCTCCCCGAAGTGATTCCTGCGATCGTTCGGAAACGCCTGGCGCTGATCTCGCCGCGCGAGGCGTTTTGGAAGGTGCATTGGCCGGATGCGGGTGAAAGCCTGCAGGATTTGCAATCTTCCCGCACTCCGGCGCACATCCGCATGATCTTCGACGAACTGTTTTTTGTGGAGCTGGGGCTGGAACTGAAACGCCGCCAGCAGAAAGCGCAAACCGGAATTGCTTTTCGCCTCGACGAGCCGGTTCGCGCGGCGATCAAGAAGATTCTACCCTTCCATCCCACAACGGCGCAGAAACGCGTGCTCAAGGAAATTGCGTCTGACATGGAAAAGCCTTATCCCATGCGGCGTTTGCTGCAGGGCGACGTGGGATCGGGCAAGACCATCGTAGGTTTCGAAGCCGCCATCATCGCCATCGAAAACGGACGCCAGGTGGCTCTCATGGCGCCCACGGAAATCCTGGCGCAGCAGCATTATTTTTCCGCGCGCAGAATTCTCGAGAGTGCGGGCTACCGCATCGTTCTACTCACCGGCTCGCTCGAATCTGACCGCAAGCGCGAAGTGAGGCGTCACATCGCACAGGGAAACGCTCAGCTCGTGATCGGCACGCACGCGCTGCTCGAAGAGAAAGTGGAGTTCGCCAATCTCGGCCTGGTGATCGTTGACGAGCAGCATCGCTTCGGCGTGTTGCAACGTCTGAAGCTGATG
>JBEKDY010000118.1:0-25781 GCA_050014115.1 Candidatus Sulfotelmatobacter sp.
CACCGGGACCCGCCCCACGTAGTCTTGAGAAGTCTTCCCAGTGCACCGACAGGCGAGATCCTCACAACATCTGCAAGGGCCCCCGTTCTGATCCCCGTCTGTTAAGGATGGTTTGTGAAAAACAAAAATCCCCAGGTCGTGCAATCCGGCGAGCGCACCAATCCCGAAGGCAAGCCCGTCAGCAACCACATACTTCTCTCCATCTCCGATAGCGACTACGGCTCACTTCGCCCTCATCTCGAATATCTCAACTTGCCCAACCATCTCGTCCTTCACGAATGCGGCGCCAGGCTGGAGTTTGCGTATTTCCTCAACCGCGGTTTGATTTCTCTTGTCGTCGTGATGAAAGACGGCAAGACCGCCGAAGCCGGCATCGTCGGCAACGAGGGCTTTACCGGAACCGCGGCGGCCGTTGGCCTGAGCAGGGGCCCGCTTCAAGCCGTGATCCAGATCACCGGCGATGGCTTTCGGGTCAAGGTCGCCGCTTTGCAAAACATTTTGGAATCCGCTCCTCATCTGCAGTTGATCCTGAGTCGCTACGGAGTGGTTCAGGGAATGCAGGTCGCCCAAACCGCCGCGTGTAACCGCCTGCACGATATCCAGCAGCGCCTCGCACGGTGGTTGCTCATGACTCAGGACCGGGTGGATTCGGAATCGCTCCCCATCACCCACGATTTCCTCGCGACCATGCTAGGCACAGACCGGCCCAGCGTGAGCAAGGCCGCGGGCGTTTTACAGAAGAAGAAAGTCATCGAGTACATCCGCGGCGCCGTCCGAATCGTCAACCGCAAAAAGCTCGAAGGCGCAGCCTGCGAGTGCTACGGGGCCATCCAGCAATACAACGGCCAGGTCGGCTTGAAGTAACTTCGCAGCCGGAGACTCGCATGTTTCCTGTTGCCCACCCAGAGCGGAAGGCCGCAACCGAAGCGGTTTGGGAAGAGCACGAGTTCAGAGGCTGCGGAAAAACTCACAAATGCGTGCAGCACCATGGAAGACCGGCGCTTCAGCACCATGGAAGAGCGGCGCTTCAGCGCCGCGTAAAGCTCCCAAAAGCGCCGCGGGCTTCAGCCCCCGTGGTCGCATTTTGTATCCACAGCCGGTTTTCCCGCCACCGACTTCACTCGCACCGTTAAACCTGTATGAAAATTGGGAAAGAGCGCCACTCAGGCCGGTATAGCAAGGAAGAGGCAAAAATAAAATCCCGCCCCCGGCCCGAAAACCGGCGCCAGTCATGGCTTTCGACGCGCGTGAGGATTCCTCGGAGAACCGACTATTGGCAGCAGAAAGCAAGAAGCGTCCGCTTAACTCGCAACGTCTTGCCTCCAACCTCGTAATCGATGAAACCCCACTGCTTGAACCGGTTCATGAAAAAGCATACCCGCGACCGCGTGGTGCCCACCATTTCCGCCAGCGTCTCATGACTTATTTTCGGAACCATGGTTTCGGACTCTCCATTTCCATCATAGTGCGCGAGCCGCAAGAGAATATGAGCCAGCCTTTTCTCGCTCGGATTGCAATGTTGGTCGACTAAGTCCTGCTGATATCGCATGTTCTTCGCCAGCGCGTATGCCAAAAACAGATTCGCCAGCTTCACATGCCGTGTCAGTGCCAGCATCATCGCTTTCTTCTCGATTCGCAAGAGGCTGCAATCCGTGATTGCGGTGGCGGATGCAGCGCGGGAAGATTGACCCGTGAGTGAGTCCTTGCCAACAAACTCCTTGTCACTCAAGATGTCGAGGGTTGCTTCCTTGTCTCGCGACTTAACGCTGAGTTTCACTGTTCCATTTTTAATTACAAACAAGGCGTCAGCGGCGTCTCCTTGCGCGTAAATTGTTTCTCCCTTCCCGACAAAGACCATCTTTCGCCCCTGCCCAACGGTCGTCACAAACGTCTGCGGGTCGAACGCCCGTCTACCCGTGGTCATTGGCTACTCCTTCTGATACCCAGCCCGATACCCAGCATTGAGTCCGCGGCACGCAAGCAAAGAAATTCTCGTTGAGCTGTTTTTCTTTGCGTCCTTCGCGGCTCTTCTTTGCGCTCTCTGCGGTTAAGCGCTTTTGGTCCATCTCGATACCGGTGTGTAAAGCCGCTAGAGAAACGGCCGCGCTTTAGCGCCCGAGTAGCTGCTTTTCGGCGCCATATTTCCACCCGCCGGACATTTGCCAGATTGCTCCCGGTCGTGGAAACCTTCATCGCGGACAATCTAGTCGTGCAGAACGGCAATCTAGTCGTGCAGAACAATATTCAGCAGTGAACTATGAACCTGCAGCCCGCCGCCCTCGCCATAGTCAAGAAAGCCCAACTCTCGGAAGCGGTTCATGAAAAAACTCACTCGCGACCGGGTCGTGCCGATCATCTCCGCGAGAGTTTCCTGGCTGATCTTGGGGATTACGTTCTCGGGTTTTCCGTCCTTGCCGAAGTGAGCCAGCAGCAGCAGAAGCCGGGCCAGTCTCTTTTCGCTGGAATTGAAGAGCTGGTCCACCAGATCCTCTTCGTATCGGACGTTTCGCGCCAGCAGATACGCTACGAATAGATCCGAAAACCTGTGTTCCCGGTGCAGCGCCAGCATCATCGCCTTCTTTTCAATGCGCAGCAGTTCGCAATCCGTCATCGCGATTGCCGACCCCATCCGCAAATGTTGTCCCGCCAGCCCGCCTTCTCCGAAAAATTCTCCCGAGTTCAAGATGCCCAGCGTCGCTTCCTTGCCAATCTTCGACACTACCGTGAGCCGGACTTTGCCTTCCTGGATGTAAAATACCGCGTCGGCCGCATCGCCCTGCGCAAAGATGGTTTGCTTCTTGGGAAACGACACAACTTTCCTGCCCTCGCCGATCGTGGCAAGAAATTCCTGCGGGTCGAACTCGCGATTACTTTTGGTCGCCATGGTTGATGCTGTCAGGGACCGCTCCCTAGTAACCGGGTACACTCACTCATTATTGTGCCAAAACGGGGATCGCCACGTATGTTCACTTTTGCTCACAATCGCAGAAAACCATATTATGCCCCCCAAAATGACCCCGCCGCCCGCCAAATATATTAGGAATGTGCAATATAGAACATCCTTCCGCCCCGGAAACGTTGCATTATGTCGTGGTGAAAACCAGAAAACTTACCCTCAAACAGATGCTCTCTGTGCCCTGTACCACCTGTGGTGCCGCGGTCGGAGAAGCTTGCGAACTCCATACCGGCGACCCGCGCACCGAGCCCCATCGCGACCGGAAGCTCTCAGCCGCCGAGGCCATCGAGTCGAAGCCCGTCAAACCACAACGGACGCTCACGTTAGTCACCGCCGCGCCCGCAAGTTGATCACTCTTGAATGCCGCTCGCAGATGTCTCTCGATCTGTAGCGATTCTGGCTTTACCCTGTGCCTGGAGCCTCCCCTGAGCCAAGTCGAAGGGTGGTTGGCCGATCGAGCATGCGATCCGCCCCGCAGCCGCCCTTGCGCTTTCCCCCCTGCGCCGACGATACTGGAATGTTCCCTTTCAAACTGAACCGACCATTATGAAAATCACAATTTCTCTTTCCGCCCCGGCCCAACTGGAAACCGAATCCCTCGTCGCCATCGTACTCGATCACTCCGAGAAGGATCATTCAGAAAAAGATCATTCCGAGAAGGGCGACAAGAATAAAGACGCCAAGCCGCAACTGCGCGTCGAGAGCAACGATGCGGCCGTGCAATCCGCCGCCGCCGAGCTTCTCGCCAGCGGCGAACTCACCGGCAAACCGTTTGAAATCAACCTGCTGCACAAGCCCGCCGGGTTGAAAGCCAAGCGTATCCTGCTGCTCAGCGGCGGCAAAACGAAAAAATTTGCTAGTTACGATCTGCGCCGCCTCGCCGGGGCGGCCGTGCGCTCGCTTAAGTCGCGTGGAATCCACAGCTTTGCCTTCGTGGCCCCCTCCGCCATTCCCGCCGACGAAGCCGTACGCGCGATTGTTGAAGGCGCGCTGGTCGGGAACTTCGACGCCGACTACTATCGCAGCGACCGCAAAGACCAGAAGATCGATGCACTTACCATCCTCACCAGCGGCAACACCGACAAAACCGCTCTCGAAAAAGCCGCCGCCGAAGCGCAAATCATCGGCGAGTCGCAGAATTTCACCCGCGATCTGGTCAACGAGCCCTCCAACCGCATGACGCCGACCATCCTCGCCGAGCGCGCGAAGAAGATGTCCGCGGAAGTGGGTTTGAAATGTGAAGTGTACGGCGCCGACAAAATCAAGGAATTGAAAATGGGCGCCTTCTGGGGCGTCGCGCAAGGTTCCGACGAGCCGCCCGCGCTCATCATCATGCGCTACGAGCCGGCAGGCGCGCCCGAGAAACCCGTATTAGGCCTTGTAGGCAAAGGAATTACCTTCGACACCGGCGGCATCTCCATCAAACCCGCCGACGGCATGGAGAAAATGAAATACGACATGGCCGGCGGCGCCACCATGATCGGCGCCATGCGCGCCATCGCGCTGCTCAAGCCAAAAGTCAAAGTCATCGGCATCGTCTGCGCCACCGAAAACATGCCTTCCGGCAAAGCGCAGAAACCCGGCGACGTGCAGATCGCCATGTCCGGCAAGTCCATTGAAATCATCAATACGGATGCCGAAGGCCGCCTCGTCCTGGCCGACGGCCTGCACTATGCCAAACAACTCGGCTGCACCCATCTGGTTGACGTGGCCACGCTTACCGGCGCAGTCGTCGTTGCCCTCGGCTACACCAACGCCGGGCTTTTTGCGAATGACGACGCCATCTACGAACATTTCAGCAAAGCGCTCAACAGAGCCGGCGAAAAAATGTGGCGTCTTCCGCTCGACGACGAATATAAAGACAACATCAAGTCCGGCATCGCCGACATCGTCAACTCCGGCGGCCGCTGGGCCGGCGCCATCAACGCCGCCATGTTCCTGAAAGAATTCGCCGAAGACACTCCGTGGATTCACCTCGACATCGCCGGCACCGCGTGGATGGAAGACCAAAAGCCGTGGATCGCAAAAGGCCCCACAGGAATCGCACTGCGCAGCCTGGTCGAATTCGTGAAAGGCTACGCGAGCACCGAAAAACCGTAGTCACGGGCAGTTCTCGGTTCTCAGCTGTCAGTTGGTAACCGGGTGCTCTTAACTGAGAACTGGCAACTGGGAACTGATGGGGAAATCCGTGGCAAACAAGTTGCTTACAGCCCTTTCGCTATGCCCCGCATCCAATGCGCGCGGAACGGCTGATCCGCTTTAGTAAATTCTGATTTTGGGGGACATTCCATGAAAGCTCTCATGCTGGTTGGAGTTGTAGTGCTGGTGCTGGGGATCATTTCGTTTTTTGTTCCCTTCCCTCACAGCGAACATCACGGCGTCCACTTTGGCGATGCGCATGTCGGGGTCACCACGCACAACGACCGGATGGTCCCGCCGTTCGTCGGCATCATCCTGGTGGTGGTGGGCGGCGGTTTGATGATCGCCGGCAGGAAGGGCTAACCCGCAGACCCGCCACGCATCTCTAGGGATGCGGTGTGATCGCAACGACGGTGATCGCCGGGACTCTTTTCTTGCCCTTGATTTCATCGGGGCCGTAGTGCCAAAAAATGCGGTAAGCGCAGGGAGTATTGTTTTGAGCGTAGGCCTCGAACACTTTCTCGCCATTGGCACCGGCCAGTGAAGTGAACTCATGCGTATTAAGGCTGGGATGGTGCGGGTCTATTTCCAGATAACTGAGGGCCTTGCGAACTTGCTCGAAGATTCGCGCTTTCGACGGAGCCTTTTCGAGGGCTGAGTACTGCGCATCGGCCGTGGGTGTAAATTCGATTTTTCGCTGCACGCCTATTCCTTGGCGTGCCTGGCAAACGAACCACGATAAACCCTCTTCCCTTCCGCGGACTCCCTCAAACCCTGTTTCACGCTCGCCAAGGCTTGCGGGTTTTCATAAAGCCACATTTCAGAAGCAGGAATTGCCTTCACCGGGTCGAGAATGAGTTGTCCGAGGCTATTGGTGTAGATGTTGTACGCCGTGGCGTCGCTAACAGCTTGCCCCAGTGACAGGCGTTTTTTCGCATCAGGCTGGGCAAACTCTGAGACCAAACGGAAGTCGGCGCTCTTGATGACCGGAGAAGTCGGCATACGGGGACAATAACACAAGTGGGAATATGCGTCAAGTGGGCCACGCCCACTTACGTGTTTTCGCTCCTTGCGAACTGGTAGGACTTATTGCTACCATTTCTTTATGCCTACCGTTGAGAAACTGAGTATCGCGCTGCCCCCAGAGATGGCGAATCTGCTTCGGGAAGCTGTAGATAGCGGCGAATATGCGAGCGCCAGCGAAGTGGTTCGGGAAGCGCTGCGGGCCTGGAAGCGATGGCGGAGGCTTGAGACGCTGGAGTTCGATGAGCTTCGCCGCCTTGTACGGGAGGGGATGGAGAGTGGTCCCGCAATCGATGCGGAGCCGGTTTTATCCCGCCTCGAGTCAAAATACAAGGCGATGGCAAGAAAACGAAAAAATAACGGACAGCCTTGAAACTCTCTATCTCTCCGAGAGCCGCGCGAGACCTGGAAGGCATTGGCGACTACATCGCACGTGACAACCCTGAGCGCGCCATTTCGTTTGTTCGCGAGATACGACAGCAATACCGCAGAATCGCGCGGCGGCCCGGCGCTTTTCCGGCTCGGGATGATCTAGCCGCTGGGCTTCGGATGGCGGTGCACGGGAACTATCTCATCCTGTTTAGTATCCTCGACAAAACAGTCCGCGTGGAGCGCATCATTCACGGCGCCCGCAACCTCAGGAACGCCGAGTTCGGCCCGCAGGAGTAAGCGCATACGGAAAAGCACGAGTGTGCGCCAGGTTCTTCCCAGTTTTGGGTTATCCGTGACAATCCGCGTGAATCCGCGGCGGAGAAGGTTTTATTTCGCCGTCGCCTGGTCGAAGGCCTTCTCCAGATCTGTGGCCAGCGGAGTTTCGCCGGTCTGCAGGCCGCTGCGGCCCATCATCCGCCACAGATATTGGTCTCGCGGCCAGCCGTGAGCATCGTAGACGGCGAGCACGTCTTCACTGGGCCGGCTCATCACCATGAGCACCACGTCGGCCTGACGCGGCTCATACACCAGGATGAACTTCCCCCACTTCTGGATGGAATCCTGCACGGCGCCGATGGCATCGCGGTCCGCGGGAAATAGATTCGGATCGAACTGGTCGCCGTCGTAGCTGGTGACATACACGTAGCGCGCGTTCACCAGCGTGCCGGGAAATGCCGGGACGGCTGGCGTTTTGTCTTTGGGCGCGGCTACGGCAACCGTAGCCGCAAGCATTGTCGTTGCGAAAATTACGGCTGCGAGCAAGAAGTGCGAGATGGATTTGTTCGGGATTGCGTTTTTCGTTTCTGAGTTTTTCATGATTGCCTTCCGCACAACTCCCTGTAGTCATTTAGATGTCCAATGACTGGCCCAAGATGCCCGCTTTTCGCGCGTCTTTTCTAAGTTGTTGAATTCATTGTAGCTGCGAGATAACTGCGAAAAAGGGCACAGCGGAGCCAGCACCCGGGTTTCTGGTCAATGCGTGGAATGGCATTTCCGGGGCCGTAGATGGCTCAGGAACGCACGAACGCGGTCGCGTGACCTGATCTGAGGATCGAAAGATTTCCACAGCGTAAATCGGCGATCTCCACGAACGTATCGGCCCGGAGTATATCTTGCAGATAATGCGTTTTTGCGACCGGCAGAATGGATTCAACAACTTCCACCAAGGCTCAACAACTTACAAAACGTGTCTGCCATGGAGTTACGCCGACGTTCACGGATTGCCCCGAATGTTTCTTGCCACGAAGCTCTTCCCTTCTTGCAACGTTGTCAGGAGTTTGCGGTCGAGAACCTTTCACGCTTTTAGCCGCAGAGGGCGCAAAGCAAGGCCGCGAAGGTCGCGAAGGTCGCGAAGAAAATCTTGTGAGAGGAGTTTCCGCGATTCTTGAATCTGGGGTTATAGTAGTGCGCATGAATGACTGGGACGAAAAAACTACTATGAGCGAAAACATGGGTTCAAAGATGGAATCAAAGATCGATTCAAAAATCGATCGCAGAACGTTTCTTGGTTCAACCGTGGCTGCCGGCGGGGCGCTGCTGGCGAGCACGGCGCTCTCTTACGGAAAAATTCTGGGCGCGAACGACCGCATCTCGCTGGGGCACATTGGGACTGGCAGCCGCGGAGGCGATCTTGAGTTTATCGCGGGAAAACTCAAAGACAGTCATCACGTGGAGATGACCACGGTCTGTGATTTGTGGAAGGTGAATCGCGAAAAGGCTGCGGCCGAAGTGACCAAGGTTTACGGACGCGCTCCGCGGGCGCTGCAACATCTTGAAGATGTGCTGGCGCTCAACGATGTGGACGCCGTGTTGATTTCGACGCCCGAGCATGCGCACTCTCCCATTCTCAAAATGGCGGTCGAGGCGGGCAAGGACGCTTACGTCGAGAAGCCCATGGGCAATGTGCTGGCCGAGGCAAAGGCGGCGCGCGATGCGGTGCGGCAGAGCAAGCGCATTGTGCAGGTCGGGACGCAGCATCGCAGCGAGCCCTATCCGCAGGCCGCGCATGATCTGATCCAGACGGGCGTGCTGGGAGATGTGAGCAAAGTTGAGGTCGAATGGAATTATCACGGGCCGCGCTGGCGCGGACGCCCGGAAGTAAAGCAAATTCGCGAAGAAGATACGGACTGGCGGAAGTGGCTGATGAACAAGCCGTATCGTCCCTTCGATCCGCAGCTCTATTTTGAGTTCCGGCTGTACAAGGAATTTTCCAGCGGCATCCCCGACCAGTGGATGAGCCACGGCATTGACATGGTGCACTGGTTCATGGACGACAATTTTCCGCGGTCGGCGGTGGCGCACGGCGGAGTCTTCGCGTGGCATGACGGACGCCAGAATGCGGACACGTTCCATACGCTGCTGGAGTATCCCAAGGGATTTCTGGTGAGCTACACCACCAGCTTCGGCAACGACGCGCCCAGTTTTTCGCGCTACATGGGCAAGAAGGCTACGCTGTTCAACCTCGGCGGCGAAGGCAGCCCGCGCTATCAACTGGTGGAAGAAAAAGGCAATCACGAAGATGACGCGGATGTGGATAAGCAGCGGGCGTCGCGTTATGTGACTTTGCCGGGAGAAACGAAACTGCCGCCGATGGGGATTGACGATCTGTCGCTGGGGCACATGGCGAACTGGATTGATTGCATGCGCTCGCGGCAGCAGCCGCATTGCACCGTGGAAAACGGGTTCTCCCATTCCGTGGCGTGCATGATGGCGACGGAGGCGTACTGGTCCGGGCGGAAAGTTTACTGGGACGCGAAGAATGAGGTGATTGTGGATACCGCGCCGGAGAGTAAAGCGACTTCTTCGCCGCGCACGTTCACGGATTTTAGCGGATAACCCGGATACAACGAAGAAGACATAGGCTGGCGCGCGATCGCAGTGGAGACTGAGATTCCTCCGCCGCGATGAAAAACGCGGCGTTCGGAATGACAACGGGATCGGGTTTAGCTGAGGGCTGAGGGCTGAGGGCTGAGGGCTGAGATCTGATAGCTGATAGCCGTCTTTTGCGGTAGGATGTGTCCGCCTTTTCTAAGGAGGTTTCCGTGGCACAGAACACTGCGGTCGATGTGGTACGTCAGGCTTCGACGCTCTCCATCGTGTGGGGAGTTTTGCTGATTGTGTTGGGCATGGCGGCGGTGGGTTCGCCATTTCTTGCCGCCGTAGCGGTGAACGTGGCCATTGCCTGGCTCATCGTGCTGGCAGGAGCAATCCACGTCATACTTGCCTTTCGCGCTCATGGGGCGGGCAGCATGATCTGGCGGCTTCTGGTTGGAGTCGCGTATGTCTGCTTCGGGGTGTATCTGATTCTGCATCCGGTGCTGGCCGTGGCATCGCTCACGTTATTGCTGGCTTCGCTTTTCCTGATTGAAGGCGTCCTCAACATCATTCTGTTTGCCAAGATGCGCTCGATGTGGCTGCTAATCGATGGGATCATCACGATCTTGCTGGGGCTGATGATTTACATGCAATGGCCATCGAGTTCCGGGTGGGCGATTGGTACGCTGGTCGGCATAAGCATGATTTTCAGCGGCGTGGCGCGGGTCGTGATGTCGCTGGCAGCGCGCAAGGCAGCGCAGACGGCATCGTCGCCGTCGTCGTCGTTGGCGGCTTAGCGAGCGCGGCGGTCTGACTTAACACTGCATTGGCGAGGCGTGGAGTGGGTTCGACGCCTGGGGGAAAATATGCCCGGCGACGTGTGCGTGGGCAGGGATAAAGGGAGGAATGCGAAATGGGAGGACTGATTCCTTTAGGCGATGTATCCCGGCGGCCTGCGCGCATCCCAGTCGTAACAATCCTCATCATCCTGGTGAATGCGTTTGTCTTCGTGCGGGAGTTGATGGGGGGCGAGGCGTTTGTGACCCAGTGGTCGGCGATCCCTGCCCAGATTTTTTCCGGCCATCACTGGATCACGATTCTGACCGCGATGTTCATGCACGCCAGTTGGTCGCACATCATCGGCAACATGGTGTTCTTGTGGGCGTTTGCCCCCGAAATCGAAGATGCGATGGGGCGAGGGCGGTTCCTGGTTTTCTATCTGCTGGGCGGGCTGGTGGCGATGCTGGCCCAGATCGCAGCCAACCCGCATTCGACGGTGCCTAACCTGGGTGCGAGCGGCGCGATCGCCGCGGTCATGGGCGCGTTTCTGGTGACCTATCCTCGGGACCGGATTCGCTCGGTGTTGCTGATTGTTGTGTTTGTGAAGATTACGTTCATCCCGGCTGCACTCTTGATCGGCTTCTGGTTCCTCACGCAACTGTTCAGTGCCGGGCAGGTGGCGCAGGCGCAGGGCGGCGGGGTCGCTTACCTGGCGCACATCGGCGGTTTTATTTTCGGGGTGGTCACGGCGCGTTTGTTCGAAGACTCG
The DNA here is from genome assembly GCA_050014115.1 of Candidatus Sulfotelmatobacter sp. Lineage (GTDB taxonomy): Bacteria > Acidobacteriota > Terriglobia > Terriglobales > Acidobacteriaceae > Sulfotelmatobacter. The sequence goes on from JBEKDY010000118.1 coordinate 10,914, forward strand.
AGTCGAATCGCGATGCAACCGGTGGAGGAATGAGCGCGAGGAACGGCCGCTCTCCGTGGCTTCTCCAAATCGTCGCTTAAAGTAGCGCACCCTAAGAGGTTGCGAAAAAACTAGCCGTCGAAGAGAATGCGCACCTCAGGCGCTAAAGCGCGGACATACTTTCAACGACTTAACGGCACGAGTAAAACTCGTGCCCTTCCCAACCCGCGTGGACCCGAATTTTTTCCCAACCTTCTAAGGGATCACTGGCAAGTCTATGTAGGACGGCTGCGTGGGCGTGCTGTAGATGCGCTGCGTGGCTTTGACGAAATCTTTGGAGTCGGCTTTGTAGATGCTGGGGACGAATTTTTGCGGGTTGCGGTCGATCACGGGGAACCACGTGGATTGAATCTGGACCATGATGCGATGACCTTTCAGGAAGACGTGGTCGTGGTCGCGCAGCGGGATTTTCCATTCGGTTGGTTTGTTCGGCGCCAGGGGATGCGGTTTTTCGTAACTCTCGAGATAGCGGCCGCGGCGCACTTCCATGGCGATGGGGAGTTCGTAGCCGTTTAGCGATTGCGCGTATTGTCCGGGCTTGGGGCCGGCTTCGGGATTCCAATCGTTCTTTTGCGCGTTGTCGGGATAGACGTCGATCAGCTTCACGATGAAATCGCTGTCGGTGCCGGAAGTTGACGCGACGAGGTGGGCGGCGAGCGGTCCGGTGATGATGAGATCGTGGTCGAGTGGATCGCTGACGAAACTTAAGACGTCGGGACGATGATCGACGAAGCGCTGGTCGGCGACTTCCCAGGTGCGCCAGTCGCCGCCGGGATAAGTTGGCGAGATTGGACGCTGGCGGTAGGGGACGGGATCGGCGGGGTCGGAAATATACTCGCGATACGGCTTGGCAGTTTGAATCGCCGCGTGGCCCGCGGCTCGCGCAGTTTGAGGCGTTGGGACGGGCGTCGTAAAAGAGAGCGTGCCGTCGGCGTGCAGATAAAGTTTCGTGGGCTTGGCTTCCTTCGGAGGCCATTCTGCGTAGGTGTGCCAGGTGTTTGATCCGCTTTGAAAAGTGCTGGCTTGCCAGGCCGGCTTCTCGCCTTTGTTGTGCAAATAAAAGCGAAAGAATGGGGCTTCGATATTTTCGCGGAACTCGCGCGCGGTTTCGTGGCCTGCGAACGGGATCAGGCCGATGGTGTCGCCCTTTGGACTCCACCACTCGCCGTGATACCAGGGGCCGGCGACCATGAAGTTGGTGTGCTGCGGGTCGTTTTCTTCGGCGTGACGGAAAATCTGCCACGGTCCCCAGGGATCTTCCTGATCCCAAAATCCGTTTTTCCAGAAGGCATCGTAGTCGGGATGCTCGACGCTCGAATTCCAGAAAGGAATGGAGCCGTGGAGATATTTTGCGTTGATGTTGGAGAGCGGGCCGAGATCGAGATACCACTGGTAGGAGTCGTAGGTCTCAAACTCGAAATTCGTATTCTTGTTCTTGTCGGCCTGCTCCAAAACGGAATATTCGAAGGAATAGCTTTCGCGGAGCGCGCCGTAGCGATGCATGTCGTCGTTCATCCATTGATCGACGGGCGAGGCTTGTTCGCTGATGGCCTTCAGCGCGGGGTGCGGATGGAGAAGCGTCATTCCGGCCGTGAGGCCGTCATAGGAGACTCCGAAGATGCCCACGTTGCCGTTGTTGTTGGGAACATTTTTCACGAGCCAATCGATGGAGTCGTAGGCGTCGGTGGTTTCGTTGGTGGCCTTGGGATCGGTGGGGTCGACCCAGGAGGAGAGATTGAAGACGCCTTCGGATTTGAAGCGTCCGCGGAGATTTTGGATGACGAAGATGTAACCGTCTTGCGCAAGCTCCTTCATGAAAGGCGGCATTTGCTCGGGCGGTTTGTCGGGGACGCCGTAGGGCGTGCGGCGGAAGAGGATGGGCAGCGGGGCCGGGTTATCGCCGGGTTGAGAGATCGGAGTGAGGATGACAGTTTGGAGATGGACTCCGTCGCGGACGGGGATCATGACTTCCTGGAGGGTGAAGATTGGCTTCGGCGCGGGTTGAGCGGGAGCGGGCTGTTGGGCGGCGGCGGGGATTGTCAGCAGGATTGCGGTGAGAAGCAGATGAGATGGGCGCAACGGTTTTCTCCGTGAGTGCATTCGTCAGGTCGAGGCAAAGTATAGCAAGGTGTGCAGAAGTTTCGGGTCAACAGCGGATAGTTATGTGGGCGAATATGGCGAGAGCTAAGGTCGAAGGCTAGCGGGCTAGAGTTCCTTCGACTTCGCTCAGGACGGATCCGCTCCGTTCCACACGATCTGAGTCAAAATCCTCACTTCTGGCAGCTGGGACTCCCACTTCTCGCAGAGGACGCGAGAAATGGGGCACCCTCGCCTGGCACAACTGTGGGTCGGACGCGGACCGAATGGGGAAGTTCCCGATGCTGGAAGTTCCACTCAGTAAATCATCAGGCCGCGTACCAAAGTTGATGGATGCCGTTCGGCTCCTTCCCATAGCCTTGAGAGAGCAAGAAGGCATCTGGAACCTGATGACTGACTATGCTGTATAACCCTGCGCTGTATCACCCCGCGCCGGGTGAAGCCGCGGGAGTTTCAATGTCGGACTCCGAAACTCGCCGGTTCAAGCTGCTGCGGATCTATTGTGAAGGGTCTGCCATTGCCGCGACCGGAATGGCGTGTGTGGTTCTCTATGGCTGGGCCTTTCGGGTGGCGGTTCTTACGTCGGTTCTTCCCGGGCTCGTCACCATGAAGGTAAATACGGCGCTGGCCCTGGGATTCAGTGGGATATCCGTATGGTTGCAACTGCCCGGCAAGCTTTCCTCGAGAAGAAGACTCAGCGCCCATTTCTTCGCTTTGCTGGTTGTACTGATTGGCGTGGCCACGCTCGCGGAATACTCGTTTGGCGCGAATCTTGGAATCGACGAGCTGCTGTTTGGTGACCCGAAGGGATCAGTGGGGACGTCGTCGCCCGGTCGTCCGGCACCCACGACCGCAATCGCATTTCTCGCCATCGGCCTGGCGCTGATGCTTTTGGACCGGAAGACGAAGCGAGGAAGCGGGCCGGCGCAGGGGCTGAGTTTGTGGGCCGGGCTGATCGGGATGATGGCCATCACCGGTTACGTTTATCAGGCCACCGTCGTCTCCAAGATTTTTCTCTACACCAAGGTAGCGCTGAATACGGCCATTGGCTTATTTCTGGTGAGCAGCGCGGTTTTCTTCGCCCGGCCGCGGGCGGGGCTCGCTGGCGACCTCACTGGCGACGGTGCGGGAAGCGTGGTGGCGCGCCGATTTCTGCCCGCGATTCTCCTCGTCCCTGTTCTTCTGGGCTGGATTTGCCTGCGCGGGGAAATCGCGGGGATGTATGGAATGGAACTGGGCCTGGGGCTGCAAACCACAGTCAACATCGTCGTCTTCGCGGCGCTGGTTTGGTGGAATGCCCGGCGATTGAATAAAGAGTATGCGCAGCGCAGCCAGGCGGAGGTCGAAATTCGCGAGCTCAACGCTGCGCTGGAACGGCGGGTTGCCGAACGAACCAGGAGTCTCGAGATGCTCTCCGAGCGTTTGTCGCTGGCCACGGCGATTGCGAAGGTGGGAGTGTGGGAATGGGAACTGGTCAGCAAAATGTCGATCTGGGATGCCACGATGTTTGAGATTTATGGCTTCGCGCCGGTGGTTCCGCTGCCGTATGAAAAATGGGCGGCGGCGGTGTTGCCGGAGGATCTGCCTGCGGCGGAAGCGAACCTGCAAAAATCCATTGCGGAAAAGAATCAGGGATCGGCGGAATTCCGCATGATTCTGCCGGATGGTTCCGTGAGGAATATTTCTGTGATTCAGAAAGCAATTCTCGACGATGAGGACAAAGTAATTCGCCTGATCGGCGTGAACATGGACATTACCGAACGCAAGCGGGCTGAGGAGGCGTTGGAGCAGGGCGCCAAAGATCAGATTCGCTTCAAAGACGAATTCCTGTCGCATGTCTCGCACGAACTGCGCTCGCCGCTCACCGCGATCAAGCAATTTACGACGATTCTGCTGAGCGGGTTAGCGGGCGAGCTCAATAAAGAGCAGCGCGAGTACCAGCAGATCGTCCTGAAGAATATCCGGCAACTGCAATCGATGATTGACGACTTGCTGGACGTGACGCGGGCAGAAGCTGGGAAACTCAGCGTGGAACCTGAGAGCACTTCGGCCTGGGATGCGGTGACCGACAGCATAAACACTCTGCGAGTGAGCTCTGAAGCCAAAGGGGTGAGTCTGGTTTCCGAAGTTCCGCCCGACCTGCCTCCGGTTCATGCGGATCAGACACGGCTGCGGCAGATCCTGATCATCCTGCTGGATAATGCCATAAAGTTTACCCCCAAGGGCGGGGCGGTGAGCATTCGGGCGAGGCTGCGGGAGACCACGTTCGTGGTTCTCGAGGTGTGCGATACCGGCTGCGGCATGAGCGCGGAAGCCAGCGAGCGGGTTTTTGAGCGCCTCTACCAGGTGGAGCAGCCGAGCCAGGCCAGCCGCAAAGGCCTGGGACTTGGGTTATTTATCTGCAAAGAGCTGGTGACTCGACAAGGCGGAGAAATCTGGGTGCAGAGCCAGTCGCAGGCGGGCAGCACGTTTTCCTTCACACTCCCGGTTTTTTCTCTAAACAACGTAATCGCCCCGCTGCTCAAGGACGACCGGTGGCCGGCAGAATCGGTGGCGCTGGTGATGGCGGAGATTTGCTTTGCGGCTGGCGGGAGTTTGGAGTCCCAACAGGAGTGCCGCCACGAAGTCCGCAACCTGGTGCAACGCTGTTTGCTTCCGAATCTGGATGTACTTTTGCCGAAAATGAGCTACGGCGCGGAGGAAGAACGTTTCTTCGTGGCGGCCTTTGCCGATGAAAAAGGCGCGTCCATACTGGCCAAAAGGATTCGCGACCAGTTCGACTGTATTCCCCATCTGAAGCGAACCGACCTGACTCTTTCGGTGACCTACACCATGTTGAAGCCGTTTCCGCTGGAGGGAGGCTCATCCCTGGAAAAGATGGTGACAACGATGGCGACGAGTCTGGAAGAGTCCATCAAATCTCAAATCTTATCGGAGGGTGTGCCATGAGCAACAAGAAGATTCTCGTCATTGAGGACGATGCCGATGTACGTCTCGGATACAACGTCCTGTTGAAAGCCAATCACTACGATACATTCTTCGCCGCCGATGCCATGGGCGCGATCGTGGAAGCCCGTAAGTGCATGCCCGACGTGATCGTGCTGGATCTCGGTCTGCCTGCGGGGGACGGGTTCGTGGTTTTGGAAAGATTGCGGGCCAACATGCAACTCCAGATGGTCCCCGTGATCGTTGTCTCCGGGCGCGATCTTCCGGTAAACAAAGAACGCGTGCTACTGCTTGGGGCCAAGGCGTTTGTGCAGAAGCCCTGGAATGACAATGAACTGTTGGCGCTTATCGGCAAGCTGGCTGGGCAACCCGACCTGTCGGTAGCTCAGCCGAAGTAGTCGGCCGCGACATTCCTCCGGACCTCGTGTTTCTAGGGCGTGAGGGCTGGTCTCTCCAATAGAATGGATGGGTTGCGCCTTCTGATCGCACAAAGCTGGACTCACGAGGATGGATTATGCAGCTGCGCGCGCGGATCGTCTTCGTTGCTTTGCTTGCCACCGTTGTTCTGGTTATCCCACGAATGGGCGCGGCCCAGGATCTCGTTTCGGTCTGCCAGCCGTCGGTGACTACGCCGATCGTGGTGGCTACGCCGGCGCAGCGTCTGGCGGCCGGCAGCCGGGCTCAACCACCGATCACCGACATTTTCGCGTGGCCCGACACGCCCATGGGCGTCATCAAGACAGGGAGCGGCTACGAGTTTTTTGCCAGCGATGGCGGGGCGCACTACCGGCAGATGTGGAACGGGCATTGGGTGGGCAACAACAAGTCGGGATCGGTGGTCACCACGGTGGGCACGCTCGACAACCCGCTGGGGTCGGGCGATCCCGAGGACGTGAGCGTCACGCAGAATCCCGACGCCGGAGTGAATGCCAACTATCCAAGCTATGGTTACATGGGCGGCGGCCCGGTATATCAGGTACCGGCGGGTATGCCCGGGGCCGGCAACCTGCTTGTGACCTATCACGCGGAGCTTCCGAACGACGCGCTGTACGCGGCGCTCGGGCTGGCCGCGTCCTCGGATAACGGGCTGCACTGGACGGATCTGGGCGAAATCATTCGGCTGAACCAGGCGTATGCGGTGGGGTTGGATGGATTCGAGATCGGCGACGGACCGCTGGTGCTCTCACCCGACGGGAAGTATTTCTATTTGTATTTTCCTGATTGGATTGCCAACGGCACACTGCACACCACCAATGCCGTCGGGATTTCGACTACGACCAATGTTTCCGTAGCACGCGCGCTGGCGGCGTCTGTGCTGGACGCCGCGTTCGGATCGGAGCCCCACGCTGTTCCCTTCGAGAAGTTCTACAAGGGCAGTTGGCATCTGCAACCGGGGGTCGGAGGAGCGTCGAGTGACCTGATTCCGAGCGCGCCGTTTTCGGGGTATCTGGATATCCATTACAACAGCGCGATCGCGCGTTACGTGATGATCATTTCCGACGATACGAACTTCGCTTACGCGGAATCGGTCGACCTGCTCCACTGGACCTTGCCGGTGTCGCTGGGAATCTTCGGACCGATTGCGGCTTATCCTACGGCGGTGGGGCTGGGCGATGATCCGCACGTGTTGGGGAAGAGCTTTTACGTTTACTTTACGCATTTGCCGGCGGATGGGTGGCAGGGCGGATCGGTGCGGCGGATCACCGTTAGTTGTCCGTGAGGTCGATCATGGTTCGCCGCCGGGGTTAACCTCCAGATCCCGAGGCTGGCGCGCGACGGCCGAGGAGACTGAGATTCCTCCGCCGCGAAGAAGAACGCGTCGTTCGGAATGACAAGGTGCACGACTGTTACACAGGAAGTCAAAATTCCCACACTAAGCGCAAAGAACGCGTTTAGTGTGGGCCACCCGGCGCGGTTTTAGCTAACAGCTGATAGCTAAGAGCTGACAGCTTTCTTCAGAACAATCTCCCGATGGAAAAGTTTATGCGGCTTTGGCCGGTGGGGCTTATGCTGCCGGCGAGGGCGAGCGGGCCGGCGATGGTTTCGGCGATAACGCCGAGATTGAAGGTTCCGCGCACGACGACCGAGTCGGGATCGTTGAAGGCAGTGCCGGCTTCGTACCATCCGGCCCAGTAGATTTTTCCGCCGACGAGTTGGGGCAGGCGGTAGAACTCGCGGCGAAACCCCAGGGAAGAATATCCGTAGTGGTTGCCGAGGAATTCCTGCGGCAGGTAGGCGCCGAGATGGAAGGGGCCGCCCAGCGCGAAAACCTGGAACGGTCCGGCGGTTCCGTGGAAGCTGGTGCCGGCGGAGGCGATGAAGAAAAGCGAGGTCTTGGCGCTGAGGGGCGCGAAGGTGGAAGTTTGGACGTCGAGTTGGGTGATGGGATGCGCGAGGTCGGGGCTTTGCAGCACGCGCGAAAGACTGGAGACGATGCGAAGGCCGCGACTGGGGACGGTGGGACTGTCCTGGCCGTCCCAGACGTAGCGCAGGCGGAATTCGCCGGTGTTGCCGCTGACGATAGGAAGTCCGGCGCTGCCGATGAGAGGATCGAGTTTGCCGCTGAAGATTTCGTAGCCGAGACGGATTTCGCTGCGGCGGCCGGAGTCATAACCGAAATCGAAACCGCCTCCGGCACGTTCGTCGCCGAAGACGGCGACGCGAGTTTCTCCGGTGAAGGAATTGCGGGCGAACTTGGAGGCGAAGGCGAAGGGCGCGACGAAGAAACGGCTCAGGGCCAGGGGCTGGTAAAACTCCGTGGCGGCGAGATTGCTGGAACCGAAAAGAAGATCGTTGCGCCATTCGCCGCCGTGGTGGCCGACATCCATAAAGGTGACGCGCGCGCCGCCGGAGACGTCGAAGGCGGCCACGCCGGAGCCGTCGACGTTGACGGCGAGATCGACGAAGGGCGGTCCGTAGGATTTTTCGTGCGCGACCACGCGCAGGCCGGGGACTCCGTTCTGCACGAAGCCTTCGTAGCCCATGCGGTCGAAGCGCCCTTCGCCGACGATTTGGGTAAGGCGGGCGTCGAGCTTGTCGATGTTGAGATTGGGCTGTAGATCTTTGCGCAGAGCTTTTTGTAATCTTTTTTCGAGATGCTGCTGCTCGTCTCCGCTGACACCGGTGACTTCGAGAATATCGGCGGATTTTTCCGGAGACCGTTTGCGGGCTTCGCGATCGGCGACGTAGGTTTGCCAATCGGCGTCGGAAAGTGCGAAGGGGCGCAGTGCGGCTGCGCGCGCGGCTGCGGCCTTGTAGCCGAGGTTGATGATGGTCTCCGACTTGTCGTAATCGAACGCGCCCAGCTTGCCGAGATCGAGGGAAACGACGACATCGGCGAGTTGCAGGGCGCGGCGCTCGTTGTCGAGCATCATGACATCCACCGCGCGGGTGAGAATTCCGGTCACGCTTTCGAACTGCGTTTTCGTGGGGGGTTGAGTGACGATATCGACGGCAATGACGACGTCAACATTCATCTGACGGACCACGTCGGTGGGAAGGTTATCGACCAGGCCGCCATCGGCCAGCACTCTGCCGTTCAGTTCCTGCGGAGTGAAGACACCGGGGATCGCCATGGAGGCGCGCAGAGCTTGCGCCAACGAACCGTCATGGAGCACAACGGCCTGTCCGGTGAGCAGGTCCGTGGCCACGCAGCGGAAAGGCGTAGGCAGATCGTCGAAGCTGGAGATGGTGGAATAGGCGAAGGACATGCGGTCGAGCACCAGGCCCACGCCGTGGCCGGGATCGAATCCGTTGGGCCCGTTGAAACCGTGCTTGAGGCCGAGTTCGCCGCCGAATTGATAATCGCGGCGGTCTTGTTTGCGGCGGTAAGAAAGTTGACCGTAAGTGGGTTCGGCAAGCAGAGCCTCGTCCCACCGAATAGTTTTGACGAACTGGCGCATCTCCGCACCGTTGCGTCCCGTGGCAAAAAAAGCGCCGACCAGAGCGCCCATGCTGGTGCCGGCAAGCTTGTCGACGGGGATGTGGTTTTCTTCCATCCACTGCAGCACGCCGATATGGGCGAGGCCGAGCGCACCGCCGCCGGCGAGAGCCACGCCGATGAGGGGACGGTGCGGCGGCACGGCCGGAGTTTCGGTTGTTGTTTCGGTTGGCGTAGTTGGCGCGAGTTCCTGCTGGGCGTGAGAATTTGTTGGGCAGAAAACTGCGGCGAGGAAAATCAGCGCGATCGGAACGCTGCGGGCGTGAGAAGAAAACATCGATGCTCCTGAACCTGCGGAAGCGTGAGACGTCAGTTGCAATACAAATCTAGTGTGCGGGGAAAGACGAGGCAAGGCTTGAGGTTGAGGGCGGTTGCGATTCTGGGTTCGCGGCCGTGAGGAGCGCGGACAAGGCGTCCGCGGCTCCATGGTCCGGTACGTGGTCCGTTACATCACTGGTGGGACGGTAATGCCCATGACGGCTAGCGCGGTGATCAATTCGCGGCGGACTACGGCGACGGTGGCCAGCAGAAATTGTTTTCGTTTTTCATCGGGCTCGCTGAGGATGGGATGGCGGTGGTAGAAGGCGTTGAAGAGCTGCGCGAGTTGGAAGACGTGTTTGGCGAGATAGGCGGGTTCGGTGGTGGCGATGCTCTTGTCGACGACGTGGGAGGTTTGGGCGGCGGCTAGCCAGAGAGACCAGAATTCGTCGGCGGATTCGCCGTTTAGAAATTCAGTCATATCGACCGCGGAGACGCTTGCCGCCGCGCTTTGCGCTGGCGGGACGGGCGAGGCGGTTGTCTCCACATGAGTCGCGAAGCTATCGGGATCCAGGCCCGCTTTTTTGAAGATGCTGGTGGCGCGGACCGCGGCGTATTGGGCGTACGGGCCAGTTTCGCCTTCGAAGCTGAGGGCGTCTTTGAAATCGAATGCGATCACCGACTGCTTGGTGTACTTCAGCATGAAATAACGCAAGGCGCCGATGGCGATTTGCGTGGCGATAGACTCGCGTTCGGCTTCGCTGAGTTGCGGGTGGCGCGAGTCCACTTCCTTCTTGGCGGAGGCGATGAGCTGGTCGAGCAGGTCGTCGGCTTTCACGCCGAAACCTTTGCGGCCGCTGACTTCGATGTAGGAGCGGGCTTTGTCCTCGTCGCTGAGCGTGTAGCCGAGTTCGGCGGCGCAGCGCGGGGTGAGGGCGACCATCTCATAGGAAAAATGCGTGTAGTGGTCCGCGGCGGCATCGTGGCCGAGGCCGCGCAGGGCTTCGATTACGGTGCTTTGCGCTTCGGACTGGCGGGCGTCGATAACGTTGTAGATTTCGGCGACGTCGCCGAAGTGGGGATGATTTTTCTCGGCGCTCTGGTCGTCGGGAGTTGTGGAAATCCAGCAGTCGTGGTCGTTGGGATAGCGGTAGAACTTGCGGTAGGAGAAGTCGCGGCCTAGCAGGCCGAACTTCCACATGTGGTAGGCGATGTCTTTGCCGACGTAGCCGACGGTGCCGTTGGAGCGGACGATTACTTTCTGGTCTTCTTCGGAAATTCCTGGCGGACGGATATCGACACCGACCTTCGGCTCCATCGCTACGAGGATGTCATCGAGTTCGTCCGTTTGTGATCCGTTCGCTTTTTCCTCGGCGTCGGCTTCCGCGGACGAGGCGTCCGCGGCTCCACGAGTTTTGCCTGTTCCGGCGCGGCGCATAATCCAGCAGCCTTTATTCTTGCCTTCGGTTTCGAAGGTGAGGACGCCGGCTTCTTTCAGCTTGGTGAAGGCGGCGTCCCAGAAATGCAGGTGGAGGATTTCGCTCTCGCGCGGGAGAAAATCGTATTCGATGTCGAGGCGGTCCATGGTTTCGAGATGGCGGCGCAGGACGGCGGTTGAGATGAGCTCGGCGATAGCGGCCGTTTCACTGCTGGCATCTTCGATGGCGTGCAGGGTTTGCGCGCGGACCTGCAGATTCTCTTTGTTCTTTTCCTTGCCTTCGCCATACCACTGCGAGACGCGGGCGTAGAGGTCCCAGCAGTAATAATCGAAGTGCGGCAGGCGGGTGAGCGCTTCGATTTCGGCGCGGGATTTTTTTTCGATGTGGGTGAATCCGACCACCACGTCGGCGACTTGCACGCCGGTGTTGTCGATGTAGTTCTGGATGTCGACTTCCCTTCCCGCGTAACGCAGCAGGCGGACGAAAGTGTCGCCGAGAATGGCGTTGCGCAGGTGGCCGATGTGGGCGGCCTTGTTGGGATTGATGCTGGAGTGTTCGACCAGAATCTTACCTGGAGGAATATCGGCGGGAGGATTCTGGCCGGCGGCCAGGGCTGCAGCCATGGTTGCGCGGTTGACACGGGCGTTGAGGTATCCTGCGCCGGCGACTTCGAGCTTGTCGAAACCTTCGAGCGGGCCGAGGCCGGCGACAATTTCTTCGGCGATTTTGCGCGGGGGCTTGCGCAGTTTCTTCGCCAGCTCGAAGGCCAGCGGCAAAGCGTATTCGCCGAGTTCGACTTTGGGCGGCTGCTCGATGACGATGGAGTCGACTTCGAGACTGTAGGCGCGGCGCAGAAAAGCGCGCACGGCGTCGGCCAGTCGGCGCTGCAGATGACGGTACAAGAAGTCCCTCTAAAGTGTTGAAGAAGAAGTGATTGTAGCAGAGCGCGCGGAGGGCGCAGGTTTGACGGAGGATGCAGTGTTCCCTATGATGAAAACTCACGGAAATTTGATTTCAAGGGAGACACGTAGGCACGGAAAAGAACAAAATCTTTAGTTTTGTTTTTCTCCGTGGCTCCGTGCCTCCGTGGTGAAATGATTTTTCTATGCGCATTGCTTACCTTGAATGTTTTTCCGGCATGAGCGGCGATATGTTTCTGGGCGCGCTGGTGGATGCCGGGGTTCCGGCGCGGGTGCTGGAAGAGACCGTGGCTGCGCTGGGGGTTGGGGCTCGGTTGGAAATTTCGCGGGTGCTGCGGAGCGGGATTTCGGCAACCAAGGTGGATGTTTGGGTGGATGGGGAGAAGGATTTGCCGCGCGAGGAATATTGGCTCAAACGGGAGGATTCCCCGGGGCCTTCTCATCAGCACCACGAGCACTCTCACGATGATCCGCATGGACATGAGCATCTGGGGGATTTGCAGGTCCTTCCTGGTGAGAGTGCGCGGGCAGAGCCTGCCCTGAGCTTGTCGAAGGGAGTGTCCGCGCCACATGAGCATTCGCATGGGCGGGGGCTGAAGGAAATTCGAGGGATTATTTCTGCGGCTGCAATTTCTTCTTCGGCGAAGAAGACTGCGATCGCCATCTTCGAGGCGCTCGGGGCGGCAGAGGCGAAAATTCACAACACTCCCATCGAGAGCGTGCATTTTCACGAGGTCGGGGCAGTCGATGCGTTGGTCGATATTGTTTGCGCGGCGGTGGGAGCGGAGGCGCTAGGAGTGGAAGAGATTCTCTGCTCGTCGTTGAACGTGGGCGGCGGGATGGTGAAATGCGCGCACGGGACGTTTCCAGTGCCGGCTCCGGCGACGGTCGAGTTGTTGCGGGATGCGCCGGTGTATTCGTCCGGGCTGCAGGCGGAACTGGTTACGCCGACTGGCGCGGCGATTGTGAAGACTTTGGCGCGGCGGTTTGCTTCCTTTCCGGAAATGAAGATTGAGAAGGCGGGTTATGGCGCGGGGTCGCGGGATTTTCCGGGGCATCCGAATGTGGTGCGGCTCGTGGTTGGGGAAACGGCCGCGGTGGCGTCTTTGTCTGAAAAAACGGCGACTGAGACTATCACCGTGCTGGAAGCGAATCTCGATGATTTGAATCCGCAGGTGTTTGGATATGTGATGGACCGTTTGCTGGAAGAGGGCGCGCTGGATGTGTTTGGAATGCCGGTGCAGATGAAGAAGAATCGTCCGGGAACGCTGTTGACGATTTTGTGCAAGCCCGAGGATGCGGGAAAGCTGACGCAGTTGATCTTTACGGAGACTACGACTTTGGGCGTGCGGCGGCGCGAGGAAATGCGGCAGACGTTGGCGCGGAGATGGGAGAACGTGCGGACGCAGTGGGGCGAGGTTCGGATCAAGATCGCGAGCATGAATGGGAGTGTTACCAACTTTGCTCCGGAGTATGAGGACTGCCGGCGGATTGCGGCAGAGAATCATGTGCCGCTAAAGACCGTGATGCAGGAAGCTGGACGGGCTTATCTCGCGGGCGACGAAAAACCTTAACCACAGGGGGCACAGGGGAACACAGGGTGCAGCTTGGGGTTGAGGTTCTCAAGATCTGATTCTGACAATTATGACTCGAAAGTTTTATATTACGACGCCGATTTATTACGTGAACGCGCGGCCGCATATTGGGCACGCGTATACGACGCTGGCCTGCGACACGATCGCGCGGCGGCAGCGCATGCTGGGGGCGGAGACTTTTTTTCTTACAGGAACCGACGAGCATGGGCAAAAGATTGAGCGGGCGGCGCAGGCTGCGGGGAAGACTCCGCAGCAGTATGCAGATGAGATTTCGGCGGAATTCCGCAACTTGTGGAAGCGGATGGGAATTTCAAACGACGACTACATTCGCACCACGGAAGACCGGCACAAGAAGCGGGTGCAGGAACTGTTCCGGAAGATCCGCGACAACGGGTTCATCTACAAGGGCACCTACACCGGTCAATATTGCGTTTCAGATGAGTTGTATGTGGACGGTGCGCAGCCGGGCGATCCCTGCCCGACTTGCGGACGGGTTACTGAAACCGTGCACGAAGAAAACTATTTCTTTAAGCTATCGGCATTTCAGGACAGACTGCTGGAGCTGTATAAGAATCCCGCCTTCATCCGTCCGGAAGCGCGGCGCAATGAGGTGATTGCGTTTGTGCGATCGGGGCTGCGCGATCTCTCGATCAGCCGGTCGACATTTTCCTGGGGTATCCCGGTGCCGGACGATCCCAAGCATGTGATTTACGTTTGGCTGGACGCGCTGGCGAACTACATTACCGCCATCGGTTACGGATCGAAGCATGCGGGGGCACAGGAAGCGTTCAGGAAATTCTGGCCGGCCGATGTGCAGATGATCGGGAAAGAGATTGTCCGATTTCATTGCGTGTACTGGCCGGCGTTTCTGATGGCGGCCGGACTGGCGATGCCGAAGACGATTGTGGCGCACGGGTGGCTGCTGTTTGAAGAAAGTAAGATGTCGAAATCGCGCGGCAACATTGTGCGCACGGAAACGATTCTCGACGTGCTGGGAGCCGACGCGCTGCGATATTTCCTGCTGCGCGAAGTAGTGTTCGGGCAGGATGGATCGTTTTCGTTCGATGCGCTGGTGCAGCGCTACAACTCCGATCTGGCGAACGGGATTGGCAATCTGGCCAGCCGCACGTTGACGATGATCAACCGGTACTTCAAGGGCGAGGTGCCGTATCCGTCGGGCGCGGCGTCGCGCATGGCGGGAGACGACGCGATTGCGGCGACGGCGCGGAAAACGATCAGCGAATTCGGGACGCTGTTCGATCAGTTTCAGTTTTCGCGGGCGCTGGAGACGGCGTGGGGGCTGGTGGCGGCGGTCGACAAATACATTGTCGAAAATGAGCCGTGGGCGCTGGGCGAGAAGCGGGATGAGGAGAGCCAGGCGCGGTTGGCGACGGTGCTTTACACGTCGGCGGAAGCGTTGCGGATTGCGACGGCGCTGGCGCATCCGGTAATTCCGGAGGCGACGACAAAGATATGGACGCAGATGGGGCTTGGCGATATTCAGAAGGTTGATTTGAACACGCTCACCTGGGGGCAGTTGCAGTTGGGAACGAAGCTCGGCGAAGTGTCTCCGGTTTTTCCGCGCGCGGATAAGAGTGCGATTGAAAGGATGCAGAACATGGAAGAGCAGCAGA
>JBEKDY010000119.1:0-15421 GCA_050014115.1 Candidatus Sulfotelmatobacter sp.
GTGTTTGGCCGCAGGGCTCGCCGCAGATCGCCGGGATCAACCAAGCCGCGTCCGTCGACGGGAAGGCAGGTGATTTCGCAACCGATTTTCTCCAGATGCTTCACTGCGTGGAGTACCGCGTGGTGCTCGATGCTCGAAGTGATTACATGATCGCCCGGCTCGGTGAGACCGGCAATCGCCAAATTATCAGACTCGGTGCCGCCGCTGGTAAAGATCACTTCTGACGCGCGGCAGCCCAATAACGCAGCCACTGAATCACGAGCACCCTCGACCGCAGCGCGAGTCTCTTGACCATGATGGTGGATGGACGAGGCATTGCCGAAGCGCTCACCAAAGTACGGGCGCATGGCTTCGAACACCTCCGGCAGAACCGGGGTGGTGGCGTTATTGTCGAGATAAACGCGGCGGATGCTCACCTCTCTATTTTACGCTGGACTTTGGGCCGCTGAGGGGGTTTCTGCCAGATTCGAGCGACTCGGATTCATACGACAGCACGCGCTGGTCACTCCCGTCGATCGATGGGCACGTAAGGGTTGGGATACTCCGGTCCCAAATACTCGGCTCGGGGACGGATGAGGCGGTTGTCGTCTAACTGCTCGATCACATGGGCAGCCCATCCGCTGATGCGTGAGACTGCAAAGATGGGAGTGAACATGTCTTCGCTAATGCCGAGCGTGTGGTAAGTGGACGCCGAATAGAAATCCACATTGGCGTTCAGCTTTTTCTCGGCTTTGACGAAGGCTTCAATTTTTTCCGACATGTCGTACCACTGCGGTTGACCACTCGCCTTCCCCAAATCGCGAGACATGACGCGAAGGTGCGTGGCGCGGGGATCTTCGGTGTGGTACACGCGGTGTCCGAAGCCGGGGATTTTTTTCCTTTGTGCCAGCATGGTGCGAACGTAGGCGACCGGATCTGCCTTTTCCTTGTCCACGGTTTCCAGGATGCGGAAAACAGCCTCATTCGCGCCGCCGTGCAGCGGGCCTTTGAGAGCTCCGATGGCCGCCGTGATGGCCGAGTGCATGTCGGAAAGAGTGGCAGCCACAACGCGAGCGGCGAAAGTGGAGGCGTTGAGTTCATGATCGGCATGCAGGATCAGGGCGATGTCGAGAGCGCGCTCGGCGGTGGCCGATGGCTTCACGCCGTTAAGCTGCAGCAGGACGTTCGCGGAATGCGACAGCGAGCGGTCAGCCTCGACAAGATTCTTCCCTTTGCGGATACGGTCGTAGGAGGTAACAATCATAGCGATCTGAGAAGTAAGTCGGATCGCTTTGTTGATGTTGGCGTCGTGATCGTTTTTTGTGTTCTCGGGATCGTAGAAAGCCAGCGCGGAAACCGCGGTGCGCAGAACGTCCATGGGCAGTGCGCCACGCGGCGCAGCACGCAGAAGATCAACGATGGCAGGATCGAGATGCCGCGCATCCGCCAGGCGGCCGCGAAATTCGGTCAACTCGCGGGCATTTGGCAGGCGACCAAACCACAGCAGGTAGCAGGTCTCTTCAAAGGTGGAGTGATCGGCAAGTTCATGAATGTCGATACCGCGGTAGGCGAGAACACCCCGGTCCCCATCGATGTAGCAGATGGTGGAATTTGTGGCAACGATGCCCTCAAGACCTTTGGGGGCAAGATTTGTAGTCACACTGGACATGCCTTAGCTCGCTCGGTTCGGGGATGTTTTGCGCAGCCTCACCGCGCGAAAACACGCGGCGGACGCAACCCTTCGTTATACCCCAAATCGCGAGAAAGTTCCAAGCGGGACCCGAGCTATCGACAGGCGTTTTTCTGCGTGAGAAACTCACCTCCGCATCAGATTGAGTCAGGAAGGCCAGATGCTCAGCGCAGTCTTGCTGAGGATCTGGTCTCGGATTTCCTGGGTGAGCGGCAGCGCGCGGAATTCGTCAAGGTTCTGCTTGATATCGGGCACGCCGGGACCGGGCCAGTCTGTGCCGAATAAAGTTTTGGTTGCGATCTCTTCGAGGCGCGGAAAATACTTGAGCAGAGTTTTAGGCGGGATCCCGCTGATATCGAGATAAACGTTGGCATGGCGGCGGATGAGAAAAAATGCCGTCTGCATCCACAGCGGACGGCCGCCGTGGGCCAGCAGAATTTTGAGCTTCGGAAAATCTACAGCGACGTCATCCACATAGATGGGGTCGCCGTATTTATTCCGGGCGCCGGGAAATATTGATGTGCCGGTGTGAAACATCACCGGGACGCCATTGGCTTCCGCGGCGCGATAGATGATTTCAAGTTCCTTCACACCATTAAGATAGTCGTTCGGAAAAAGGAGCTGGTGCGGAGGATGAATTTTAATCATGCGGATGCCGAGCCGAAGAATCTGCTCGACATCGGCCAGTACGTTGGAAGTGTGACGCGGATGCAGACTGCCGCACGAGAGCAGGCGTTTGGGGTCCGCCTTCACGTAGTCAGCGACGAACTGGTTCACGCCATTCGTCAAACCGATGACCTCTGGAGCGACATAATTGATCAGCACCGCGCGGTCAATGCCGCATGCATCCAGATATTTCAGGAGCGCCACAGGCGAGCGGCAGAACTCGGCGATCTGCTCGAAGTTTGACCGCTTCTTCTTTATGAGCTCCAGCGCCTGCGGCTTGAACATCTCCATGGGCTGAATGTGGATGTGGCAGTCGGTGATCATGTGGTTGTTGGTGGCGAGCTAGCTCGGCGTGAGGAAGAATAACAGACGAATCAGTTCAACGATGGCTCGCCAACAACGGAGTGCCTATTTCCCTGTCCATCTCGGTTCGCGCTTCTCCATGAATGCAAGAACGCCTTCCCGCGCATCGGCCGTGGTTATCAAATCTTCCAGATAAATCTTCTCGGCGCGGGCCAGACCCTTGTCGAAATGCATTGAATCCCAGGCATAGAGGGCTTTCTTGGTCAGGGCCAAAGCCGCGGGGCTAAGCTTTCGCAGATGCTCCAGGCATTGATCCACCGCCGCGCCGAGTTTCTCAGTCGAAACTGCATCGTTCGCCAGCCCGATCTCCGCCGCCTCTTTGCCGCTGATCGACCTTCCCGTCAGAATCAGTTCTGAAGCGCGTTTCTGTCCGACCAGAGCCGCCAAAGCCGTGCAGGCCACGGGCGGATAGCATCCCAGCTTGATCTCAGGAAATCCCCACCGCGCGGACTCGGTCGTGTACACCACATCGCAAACCATCGCCAACTCTGCCCCGCCGCCCAGGCAGTGTCCATGAACGGCGGCAACGGTCACCTTCCGGGTAGCGACGAGCGCGCGTATCACAGCGTGAAACTTCGCGAGCATCGCAGCGACGCGGTCGGGAGTATGCGCCGCTACATCCACGCCCACAGAGAATGCTTTTCCCTCGCCGCTCAACACTGCCGCGGAAACATCCGCGCGCAGTTCAATTTCGGCCAGCGCTTGCACCAACTCTTCCATCATTGGAATGTCGATGACATTCAGCGGCGCATGATGCAATGCGATCCGTGCCACCGGAGGATGGATGTCGAGAGAGAGTCGAGCCGGGGCGGATTCCACAGATGTGCTCATGCTGTTTTCTGATGACTATAGGTCTTTGCGCATCCGTGGTGAGATAGGCTTACAGGTTGATCGCCGACTTCCTCACTTCGCCGATCGACGCAAGCGGATCGCGCGCGCCAGTCTTTTCGGCGATCCACTTCTTTTCGTTGGCGATAATTTGCAGCAGCAGTTTCTTGTCCTCGGTTGAAGGCATGTAATCCTTCAAGTGTTCTTCGTAGGCGCGATCGTCGATCGGTTCTCCGGTTTGTGCGTGGTATTTCTGACCAGCCCAACGGCCAATCGCGCGGTTAAATTTAATGTGCGGCGCGTAGAGTTTGGGCTCTCCCGGCTTCAGCGAACCGTTGAAACGTTCGATCAGGCCGGCCACTTCATCGCGGTAGAGGTTGCGGTTGTAGTCGTTGAGGTCATCGAGATCCGGCGCCCGATCGTTCTTCGATTCGTCATAACGGCCCTTCACACCCCAAACGTAGGCCCAGTGCGCCGACGACGAATGATCGGTGCCGAACAGATCGTACGAACTGGAAATCCACTTGTTGAGATATTTCTGAATCAGCCACGCCGGAATCACGCCGGCTTCCACAATGCGCCGCAGACCGTCGTTGCCCGTCCCCATGTGAAACGCTTCTTCGCGCAGCATGTAGGACATCGAACGTCCGAGCGGCGCGAACGCGGAATACTTCAGCATCTGCAGTTGGAATTTTCCGTCGCGATCGACAAAATCGGTGTAGGTGAAAAAATCCATCCAGTTGTCGACGTCGACGTTAAACGCGCCGAGCAAGCGCTTATTTTCGAAGGCGCGGCGCTCCAGCATCTTCTGCGCCTCGACTTTGCCGGAATAACCGAAGTGGTCCACCAGCAACGCGCACATCTGCCAACCGTGGCGCATTTCTTCAATCATCACGCGAGTGATGGCGCGGCGGTCCCAGTCGGTGGGCGCGTTCTCCAGCAAGTTGCGCTGCTGCTCCACGCTGGCAAACTCGGTGTCGCCCTGGTAGACGATCATGTTCATCAGCGCATCGCGCATTTGCTGCGTGGGAATCTGACGCAGGTTTTCCCATTTGCGCCGGCCTTTGTAAGAGCCGAACTCGATTTCGTCGGTATCGATCGCGCCATAGAGCGTGTCGAAATGGAAGGCTTCAATGTCCGCCGTGTTGACGCCAATGTCTTTGCGCCAGTCGTTGAACATCCCTTCCCAGTCACTGAAGGTTCCGATTTTTGCAACTTTGCCTGGCATAAACACCTCTACTTAGCTTTGAATACTGCTGGCCGCTTCTCCACGTACGCTGCCAGTCCCTCTTTCGCGTCGTCGCTCTGGAAGAGGATTTGCTGGTTCTCGCGCTCCACCGCGAGAGCCGACTCCATGGGAATTTCCCAGCCCGTTTGCACCGCCCGCTTGATGCGGCCAACGGCTTTGGCGGCTTTGTTCGGCGGGCAGAACTGTCGGGCGTACTCCATGATGTTTTCCATAAACCCGTCGCGCTCGAAGATGTCATTGATGATGCCGAGTTCTTGCGCTTCTTCGAACGAGAATGTATTGCCGGTGACCATCAGTTCAATCGCCTTGCTCTTCCCTACCAGGCGCGACAGACGCTGCGTGCCGCCCGTACCCGGCAGCACGCCCAGGTTCACTTCCGGCAGGCCGATCTTGCCCGATTCCTTGCGAGCGATACGAATGTCGGCCGCCATCGCAATCTCCAAGCCGCCGCCCACGCAGTGGCCGTTGATGGCCGCGACCACCAGTTTGGGCGTGTGCTCCAGACGCAGCAGCATTTCGTTGGCGTGCAAACAAAAGTAGTATTTGAACGTGGGATCCACGCTCGACAGCATTTTGATGTTCGCGCCGGCGGAAAAGAATTTCTCGCCCGCTCCCGTCAGCACGATCACGTAAACGTCATTCGCCATGCGCGCCTTGAGGATGGCCTCGTCAAACTGGCGGTTCATCTCGTAGGTATAAGTGTTAGCAGGAGGATCATTCATCTCGATCACGGCGACTCCGCCATCGACGCGGTAGTTGATGAGTTGTTTGGTACCTTCGCCAGCGGCTGGCTGCAGTGTTGTTGCCATGGATGTGACTCCTTTATCGCTCAAAGCTATCCTCGTTCAAATATGTCGTCGTCCGAATTTATCTCCGCCCTTTGCCGCCCGGCAGCACCCCGCGCAGAAAGATGTCGCTCATTTCCCGGGCAATATTTTCGGCGTCGGCATCCACGCGAGGGTTATGCCAAGTGTAAATCCAATTCATCATGCCAAACAGGCTGAGCACGGCGACGCGGCTGGAAAGCTGCAGTTCGCGCTCACGCTTCAGATCATCGAGCAATCCGACGCAAATCCGGTAGTATTCGCGTTTGATGGCCGCCAACTCCGTGGCGAAACCGTTTTTCAAGACTTCGGCCTCATGCGTCAATACCTTCATGGCAGCCTGGTTGGCCAGAAAATATTCCAGATGATTGAGAATGAAAATGCGAATGCGCTGTTCCGGATCACCGACGCCTTCGAGACGCGATTTGAGCCGCCGCACGATAGTTGAAAACGAATGTTTCTGGATGAGAAAAAGCAGTCGCTCTTTGGATTCGAAGTAGTAGTAGAGCCCCGCCAGCGACATGCCACTGGCGCGCGAAAGATCGCGCATGGAAGCGCCTTCATAGCCCTTCTTGCAGAAAACATCGGTAGCGTGGATCAGTATTTGCGCCAACCGCTGGTCGTATCGCGATTTGGGATGAGTGGCCGGCGCGGGCGTGACACGATGTCGTGGGGAAACGCGTGCTGTGGTGGAAGGACTGCCCATCGTCAACAACCTGCACTCATTCGAACGTTCGTTCGAATCAGTATACCCTCGGGCAGACTGGGCTTGCAAGCGCTGATCGCGGTTCATCTACTCGAAGATTGCGGACGACCTGCGGCGCTGGGGCCTTGTGGCTGTCACGGATGAGGCTGCGCGGGGACAGGCTGCGTTACCGAAGGTTGCAGGGTCACTTCACGCTCCACGAGCATAATCTTCTTCACTAGGTTGCGGTCATACTCATGGTCTTGCCCGCCCATTCGAACCACTACCTCGGTGGCCGAAACGGATTCCACGTCTCCGTTCAGCACGGTACCGTCGCGGAGTTCGACCGTGTCGTGCGCCGACGCTCCTAGTTCATAGCTGATGCTGCCGCCGGAGGTGTCGTCGGGGGCAATCTCCATTGGAAATCTTCCCGGGGTGAATCCTTCTTTGGTGAACTCGAGCATGTGCTTGCCAACGGCCACTTTTACGATTTTGGGCGTGGTCCCAATTTCGTTGCCATCGAGCTTAACCCCCGCGCCTTGTGGCACCGAGTTTACGGTAATCGAAACTGTCCTCGGCGGCGCCGCTGGTCCGAGCTCGGCAGGCACGTACCTCGCAACCAGCCCCAGCGAGGAGGGCGGTCCGGCTGCGCTGATCGTCGTTTGAAACTTCACGGTTTCTCCGGGCGCGACATTATTAACCGTGATAGTACTTTCACCAATCCTCGTCTTGGTTTTGTCGAACAGATAAAGCGAGAAGCTCGCGTTGGCGATAGCCTTCGTCCAGAGATTCTGAGCAGTCGTTTCGGTCATGAACGTGCGCTGGTTCCCGATGCCGCCGATTTCTTTGAACTTGGCAAAAGTAAACCGCAACACGGGGGTACCCGCGTCCGGCCAGACGATCACCTGTGCCGGCGGGTCCTTGGCATAACCATAGGAAGCCAGCAAGAAAACGACGAGAAGGAAGCGCGGACTCCGACGCGGCAGCATATGCCAGCGTAATGTATGACAGACGTTCAGTGATTGCAAGAAGGGCGTGCACTCGATACCGCGGAGCACTTAAGGACTACTACGTTGCCACCAGCCTAATTCCTGATATCTGCCAGTAGGCGCTCGATCTCCGCCTTAACATCCGCGGTCAGCGGCAGCAGCGGGAGGCGCGAGGGACCGCCGAAATATCCGTTATAGTCGATGCCGTGCTTCAGGCCGGGAATGCCCAGGTCGCCGCCGACGCGCTGCGCCGCCAAGGCAATACGCTCCTGCTTCAGGCGAGCCAACTCAGCATCGCCTTCTTTCCATGCTGCGTAGATCTCGTAACACGCGGTCGGTGCGAGGCAGGCGAATGCGAGGATCGCGCCCACAGAACCCGCGTCCAGCGACGGATGCAGTTTATGCGCAGCGCCCACCAACACCTGGAAGCCGACTTCTTTCTGCCGCGTCTTCAGATTGCCAACGACGGTCACAGCTGTCGAAGACGGCTTCGGACCCGCGGCACCGGACAGAGCTCCTACGGGGACGAGTTCTCCGTTCCCGCCGTTTGAACTAAGTGGTCCAGCCGCGAGCATCCGCGGAGTCACTGCATCAAAAGTTTCCGTCACCGTGGCACTGCGTTTGATGTGCCGCGTGCCTGCGACCATTTTGCGGACTTTCTCCACGTCGCCGTTCGATTCCTTGATGCCGATCAGGTTGGGATGCTCCGCCAGTTCGATGACCAACTCGGCGGGAATGTCGTAACCCGTAACCTGGGGAAAATTGTAGACGATCACCGGCAGAGGCGAGCGGTCGGCCACGGTGCGGTAGAACGCCAGAAGATTCGCGGACTGCATCTGCTTCTTGTAAAAGTGCGGCGTGCGCACCATGGCCACATCGTAGCCAAGTTCGGCGGCGTATTCGGTGAGCCGCAGCGTCTCGATCGCCGACTCGATGGCCGTTCCAGCGATCAATACTTTATTGGGCGCAGTGGCTTCGCGAGCGCACTTCAGCACGTCGCGGCGCTCCTGGTCGGAAAGCATGATGGCTTCGCCGGTCGAACCGAGTACGACGATGCCCGCCACCGGGGTGCGCGAATAGCGCTCGACATTCGATTCGAGCTTTTTGAAATACACGTTGCCGTCAGGATAGAACGGCGTGGTAATGGGAGGAAGAATACCGGAAAGTAACATGGATAATCCTAACCAGAAAAACCCGCTAGCGCTTCGATACTATCCGTTCCGCGTGCAGATGCTGCAGTGCTTTCACATTGATTTCCCCACGCTGCAGCGCCGCGATCCCTTCGGCTGCGGCCCGTGCTGCCGCAAGCGTGGTGATCGTGGGAATCCGTGCCGTCACTGCGGCGCGGCGAATGGCCTTCTCGTCGAACCACGGCTCGAGGCCGGTCGGCGTGTTCACGATGAGCTGAATGCGCTGGCCCTTGATAAAGTCCACAACGTTCGGGCGCCCTTCTTTCACCTTGTAGACGCGCTCCACATTCATGCCCGCGGCTTCGATCACGTCGGCCGTGCCGGCAGTAGCGACCAGCTTGAATCCCATATCCGAAAACTTGCGGGCCACGGACACCACGTGGCGCTTGTCATGGTCGGTGACGCTGAGGAACACCGTTCCCTGCGTAGGAAGTTTCTGCCCCGCTCCCAGCTGCGCTTTGGCGAACGCTGCGCCGAAATTGTCAGCCACGCCCATCACTTCGCCGGTGGACTTCATCTCCGGCCCCAATACCGTATCGACACCGGGAAATTTATTCCACGGAAACACCGGCGACTTCACATAGTAATAGTTGCCGGTGTCGAGATCGGCGCGGCGGTCGATGTTCTCGGGCAGGAACTCGCGCAGCTTGCGTCCCGTCATCAACCGCGCCGCAATTTTCGCCAGGGGTACACCCGTGGCCTTCGAAACATACGGCACGGTGCGCGAGGCGCGCGGGTTCACTTCCAGCACGTAGACCTTGCCCCCTTCCGAGCCGTTTCCGCCCGAACCGCCATCCCCACGCGGGATGGCGAACTGTATGTTCATCAGGCCGATTACTTTCAGCGCTCGCGCCAGTTTAAAGGTGTACTCGCGCATGCGGTCGAGCAAAGCTTGCGGAATGTCGACCGCGGGTAGCACGCACGACGAATCGCCGGAGTGGATGCCAGCTTCTTCGATGTGCTGCATGATGCCGCCGATCACCACGTCTTCACCATCGGATAGTGCGTCGACGTCAACTTCGATCGCGTTTTCCAGAAAGTGATCGATCAGCACCGGCCGGTCGTGCGAATACTCGACCGCTTCTTTCATGTACCGGACAACCGACTCCTCGTCGTAGGCGATCACCATCGCGCGCCCGCCCAGCACGTAAGAAGGCCGCAGCAGCACCGGATATCCAATGCGCTTCGCTCCTTCGCTGGCTTCCTCAATCGAAGTGGCCATCACTCCCGGCGCCTGCGGAATATCGAGATCTTCGAGCAGCTTGTTGAAATGTTTGCGGTCTTCAGCAAGATCGATCGACTCGGGCGACGTGCCGATAATGTTGACGCCCGCAGCCTTGAGCGGCAGCGCCAGATTCAGCGGCGTCTGTCCGCCGAATTGCACGATCACGCCCACCGGCGCGCCCTTCGCGGTCTCGTGCTGGTAAATCGAATACACGTCTTCAAACGTGAGCGGCTCGAAGTAAAGCCGGTCGCTGGTGTCGTAATCAGTCGAGACGGTTTCAGGATTGCAGTTGATCATGATCGTCTCGTAGCCATCATCGTGCAGCGCGAAAGAAGCGTGGCAGCAGCAGTAATCGAACTCAATTCCCTGCCCGATGCGATTCGGCCCGCTCCCGAGGATAATCACTTTTTTCTTGTCGGTAGGCGCGGCTTCATCTTCATCCTCATATGTCGAGTAAAGATACGGCGTGTAGCTTTCAAACTCCGCGGCGCAGGTGTCGACCCGCTTGTAGACGGGCATGACGCCGTGTTTCTTGCGGAGATGTCGAACTTTCTCCTGACCATCCAGGCGCCAGACACTGGCCAGGCGGCCGTCAGAAAATCCCATGCGCTTCGATTCGCGCAGCACTTCCGTTGGGATCGATTCCATCGGGTGCTTCTCGAGTTCGAGTTGCTGATCGTTGATTTCCTTGAGCTGGTAAAGGAACCACGGATCCATCGAGGTCATTTTCGCAATCTGTTTGACCGTGTGTCCCTGGCGCAGCGCGTATTGCACGTAAGCCAGCCGCTCAGGGTGCGGCGTTACCAGTCTCTGCGTCAGAATCTTGGGCTCGATCTTGGCACCGCCGACGCGCTTGCCGGTGTCGAGCGAGCGGATGCCCTTCATCAGCGCTTCCTTGAAGGTGCGGCCAATGGCCATCACTTCCCCTACGGACTTCATCTGCGGGCCCAGGTTTTCATCTGCGCCAGGAAATTTTTCGAACTGCCACTTCGGAATTTTTACGACAACGTAGTCGAGTGTCGGCTCAAAACACGCGGGAGTCTTGCGCGTAATGTCGTTGGGAATTTCATCGAGGGTGTAGCCTACAGCCAGCTTCGCGGCAATTTTCGCAATAGGGAAACCTGTGGCCTTCGAGGCCAGCGCTGACGATCGCGAGACCCGCGGGTTCATCTCGATCACCACCATGCGGCCGGTCTCGGGATTCACGCCGAACTGAATATTCGATCCGCCGGTTTCAACCCCGATCTCGCGAATCACCGCAATCGACGCATCGCGCATGGCCTGATACTCGCGGTCGGTGAGCGTCTGCGCGGGAGCCACGGTAATCGAATCGCCGGTGTGCACCCCCATGGGATCGAAGTTCTCGATCGAGCAGATGATGATGACGTTATCTTTCGTATCGCGCATCACCTCGAGCTCGAATTCCTTCCAGCCCAGCACCGACTCTTCAATCAGGGCCTCGTGCACGGGAGAAAGGTCGAGGCCGCGGTTGAGAACTTCTCCTAGTTCCTCGCGGTTGTAGGCAATACCGCCCCCCGTGCCGCCCAGCGTAAACGACGGCCGCACGATCACCGGGAAGCCAATTTTGCCGGCAAACTCGATCCCGTCCTTGACGTTGTTCACCAGCGCGGACTTGGGCACGTCGAGGCCGATGCGCTGCATCGCGTCTTTGAAGAAAAGACGGTCTTCGGCCTTTTTGATGGCCGCGACGCTCGCGCCGATCAGAATGACGTTATATTTTTCCAGCACGCCGCCGTCGGAGAGTTCGATCGCAAGATTCAGAGCGGTCTGTCCGCCGACCGTAGGCAACACGGCAAAACCAGCGCCCGGCGCCATTTCGCGCTCAATCCGAATAATTTCTTCCAGATATTCCAGCGTGAGCGGCTCGATATAAGTGCGGTCGGCAAACTCCGGGTCGGTCATGATAGTCGCCGGGTTGGAATTGGCCAGCACCACTTCGAAGCCTTCAGCCTTCAGGGCCTTGCAGGCCTGCGTGCCGGAATAATCAAACTCCGCCGACTGGCCGATGACGATGGGACCGGAACCGAGAATCAGGATCTTCGAGATGTCAGTGCGTTTGGGCATTTATTGTTAGTCTTTGCTCGCTGCGCGCGATTTGGTAAAAGGCATCGCTCATGCAAATTATGGGATCATTGTGGCGTAGTTATCTCGATCGTATCGATGATCTTAGCGACTGTAAGTGTTAGCTTGAAACCTGGCCAACCTTTTTTCGAGATCTCAATCGGCACAGCTTCCTCACGGAAGCCCCTCGCGCGAATAGTCAATTGATACCTGCCCCTCGTGGCATCGTACTGGAACCTTCCCACCGCATCTGTCACGTTCTTTGCGACTTCGACGACTTTATCGCCGTCAACGCGACGAATTTCCACCTGTGCATTTGAAATAACATCGTCGTTTTCGTCCACCACAATTCCGCGGATCGCCTTGACTCTGATCGGTTGTTCGTGCTTTCCATTTGCCGACGGAAAATCCAGTTCCGGCAAACGAACCTGCGCCGTCGTACCCAGACCGATTAAGAACAGCAGCGAAACACCGAGTTTGCGCTGTCCGTTCACCCTTTCCATTCCTCCATCATCTTGGTGAACTCCTTGAACAGATAATGCGAATCATGCGGGCCAGGCGCGGCCTCGGGGTGATACTGCACGCTGAACAGCGGCAGGTTCCGGTGGCGTAACCCCTCCAACGTCGAGTCGTTCAAGTTCATGTGCGTGAACTCGACTTCACTTTGCGCCAGCGAATCCGGATCGACGGCAAAGTTGTGGTTGTGCGCCGTGATTTCGATCTTTCCGGTCTTCAACTGCTTCACCGGATGATTCCCGCCGTGGTGGCCGAACTTCAGCTTAAAAGTCTTCCCGCCTAGAGCAATGCCAGTCAGCTGATGTCCCAGGCAGATTCCAAAAATCGGCATCCGCCCCATGAGCCTTCGAATCGAATCCACCGCGTACGTGCACGGCTCGGGATCGCCCGGGCCATTCGACAAGAAAACGCCATCCGGTTTCAGAGCCAGCACATCTTCGGGCGCGGTCTGGGCGGGGATCACTGTGACGCGGCAGCCTTCGCCCCGCAGCTTGCGCAGAATATTCTGCTTGATGCCGAAATCATAGGCCACCACATGGAAGCGCGCCGGTTCGTCTTTTACGCCAACCACGGCCGTGGGTTCGTGCGAGCGTTCACCAACTTCCCACACGTAGGACCGCTTCGTGCTCACTTCTTTGGCCAGGTCGAGACCATCCATCTTCGGAATTGAACGGGCCTTGGCGATCAACTTTTCGGCGTCGGCCTCGATGGTCGAAACCACTCCCCGCATTACGCCGTGTTGGCGCAGATGCCGCACCAGTGCCCGCGTGTCGATATCCGAGAGCACGGGCACTTTGAATTGCTCCAGATATTCTTCCGCGACCTGCTGCGAACGCCAGTTCGAGCTGACTCGCGAAAACTCCCGCACGATCAGCCCTTCGATCCAGGGGCGCGTGGCCTCGTTGTCGTCGCTGTTCGTGCCGTAGTTGCCGATTTGAGGATTGGTTAGAACGACGATCTGGCCGGAGTAGGAAGGATCGGTGAAAATTTCCTGATAACCGGTGATGGAAGTATTAAAAACGACTTCGCCGTAGCATTCGCCTTTGGCGCCGTAGCCTTTGCCGCGGAAGACTCGCCCGTCTTCCAGCGCAAGGATAGCCTGCATTCTCGCTCCAAGGAGTGGATTTTCAGAATTTTATCAGGGAACCTCGCAGCGGCCAAGCACGGAATTCCGGAAACCAAAGAATTCCGCGAGAAAACTACCGCAACCGCCCCAGCTTGTCCATGGGCCAGTAGCCAAAAACGGCCTTGCCATAGATGTAACTCTGGTTCACCGGCCCGAAATCGCGGCTGTCGCGGGACATGTTGCGGTGATCGCCCAGCACGAAATACATCCAGGGGCTGATCGTTCACGTACACTTGGCCGCCGTCGATGTGGATGCGGTCTCCCGCCACGCCGATCACGCGCTTGATGTAACTCTGCGACGGATCGCGCGGATATTTGAAAACCACAATGTCGCCGCGCTCGATCGGCTCCAGGCGATAGACAAACTTGTTGACGAAGATGCGCTCGTGGTCCGCCAGTGAAGGCATCATGCTGGTGCCTTCCACTTTCACCGGCTGGTAGATGAAGATAATGATGAACGCGGCGATCGCCAGAGAGATGAACAAGTCGCGAAGCCACAACTCCCAGCGCAACGTCCGCGCGTGCGGAACAACTGCCGGCGCAGCCGATACGGGCGCAGCCACTACCGCGGCTTCCGAAGCGCCCATCGTACGCAGCGAACCTTGTGGTTGGCCCTGAAGCTCTGACATGTACTCCCATTGTATACAGAAGCGGTGCTAGAAACTTCGAGTTTCCTCGGTCGCGCCGGCGAGATCTGCCGTCGTCGAAACACATCGTCTCCCCGGGTTGAGAGCGCCTACTTCCAGCTCGACTCCGCCGCGAGTTACAATAGTCAAACCAAGCAGTTCACGGGGATATCATGGACAGACGCCGCTTATTTCACAGCAAGTTCCGCAAGCAGTTCATAGACCGCAGCCTCACCCTTGCCCTCGTCGTCCTGATGGCGCTAACCATGTCCGCACAGTGGGCTACTACGCAGGACGAAGGGGCCATCCCCGCCTACAACGCAGGCCCGCCGCCGAAAGGAACCAAGCTGCCCGCGATCCTCACCCGGGACCAACTGTGGGGCGCCGACGCGCAGTATCCTTACCAGACCCACGCCTACGACCTGGCCGCGAAAATTCCCACCGTGCTGCACCAGCAACCCTGCTATTGCTATTGCGACCGCATGGGCCACAACAGCCTCCATAGCTGTTTCGAAGGCACTCACGGCGCGCAGTGCTCCACCTGCCTGAAGGAGCTTTACTACTCCTATCAGCAACACCAGAAGCGGAAGACCGCTACCCAGATCCGCGCCGGCATTATCCGCGGCGATTGGAAGCAGATTGACCTGGCATCAGCCACGACTATCAACTGAACGTTAAGAGGGGGTCGTCTAGATCAAGATGAATCCCAAGCGGAAGCTCAGGCTCATATTGCTCGGCTGGATGGTTCCTTTCGCATCCCTGCTGTTTTACGTTCTGGCATCGCATCGACTGCCCAAGTGGTTCCCTTTTGTTGAGTTCGGATACTTCGTGGCATTTCTGACCTGCATGACCCTCTACGTGAAGCGTCATCCGGAACTACGGCCTTCGCCGGGGGAAAAAGCCAGACGTGCGGTATGGACAAACTCCGTCACGCCCCGTATGTGGACATCAGTTTTCCTCTTGGCAGGAATTGCCGTTGCCGTGTTCATCCTTCTCCAGCGCGACCCTCTTTCCCATGCCTGGGGGCGAGGTGTCACGCCAAACCCAACGCTCATCCGTATAGGTCACGGTGTCGCGTGGGTTAATCTCATTCTCTTCGTCGCTGGATTCGTCCGTATCAGCCAGGTTTGGTACCGCACGAAGAAGGCGGCGAACTCGAGCAGCAGCACCAGGTCTTGAAGTAATGGGATTCGGTACCCGCCCCAGCATTGCCCTCGACCCATCGTTTGAGTGATACTTTATAGTTCATAGTCTCAAAGCCCGATTTCAAGGAGCCTCTTATTACAAAAAGTACAGGAAGAGTTTTGCACATGGCTCAGAAACCTACGGCAAAGAAAGCAGCCCCGGAAGACCCTCGTTATACGCAGGCGTTGCAGAGCTACG
>JBEKDY010000120.1:0-13453 GCA_050014115.1 Candidatus Sulfotelmatobacter sp.
CTCCGGATCGATCTCGGCATTCCGCACGCGCAAGGCCCGCGGTTTGCCGTCGACTCCGATGATCGCATCCAGCGTCACCGCGCCTTGGACCCGGGCCTCCTTGGCTGCGGCGGGATACGATGGCGTGACCTTGGTAAGAATCTTTGCCGACTGAACTCCGTTATCCAGCGGCAGTGGCGGCTTGGCTCCCGGTTCCAGCGCCGGCATTGCATTCCCGTCTTCCCTGGCGGCTTCCAGCGTAATGTTCTGCGGCGATTCCCCGCTCGGCTCCAGCCCTGACGCTCGATACACCGCAAATCCCGGCTTCACGACTTTCATTTCATACTCGCCCGCCGGCAGAGACTTGAACCTAAAGTTGCCCTCGGCGTCCGACACAGTCATGACTGTCGTATTCGATTTGTGGTTGTTCATGATCACGGTCGCGTTTTTTTCCGCGTCCCCGTTGGCATCACGAACAGTTCCGCCAAAGGTGCCAGCGAGGTCTTGTGCCGGCAGCCGCAGAGCGGCCAGCGGGAGCAAGAAACACAAAGCGGCAAACATGGTGAAGAGCCCAGCTCCTCGAGATATTTGGTTGCGATTGATCGACGGATTCAGCATGGCAATAAATCTCCTTTCAAGAGTGGATGGTCGTGCGATGGCAAGCGCAGTAGCCCAGGTGCGGCTCGAGTTTTTCAGCGTCCGCGCGAGATCGAGAAGCTGAGTGGCGTATTCCGACGCTGCGACGCCGGAATTCAAGACAGCGTCGTCGCAGGCGCGTTCACTTTCGTGGCGCAAGTTTCTTGCCGCGATCCACCCCAGGGGGTGGAACCAGTAAATGCACCGCGCCAGCTCGGCACAGATCTGGAGAAACCAGTCGTAACGGGCGATGTGCGTCAGTTCGTGGAAAAGCACCATGCGCCGCCGGCTCTCGGGCCAATCGGAGGCGCTCGCCGGAAGGATCACCACCGGCCGAAACACTCCCCAGGTGATCGGCATGGTCAGAGGGTTGTCACTCTCCAGCACCCGGACGCGGCGGGCGATCCGCAGTGACGTGGAAAACTCCACGGTGAGATGCGGCCAGTCGTCCTGTAGCAGCGGCTTCGCTTGCGCCGATGTCCGCGCCAGCCGCGCCAATCCATCCGCGAGCCTGAGCGCAAGAATGAACAAGCCGGCCACCCAGATCAGCAGGAGGATGACCGCCAGCTTGCCGAACAGCGGCGAAACCGCGCCGGCATTGACGACGATCGCGTTGACGACCATAGCAGGAAAATTCCCGGACTTCGCCTGGATTGCTATCTCACCCGCTGGACCCCAGACCGCTGCGCCCGCCAGCGCCGCCGAATGCCACGCTGGAAGCAGGGGCACGAACACCGGAAGCGCGAGTGAACCGAGAATCCCCGCCGCCCACGCGCGGTGCCGCAGCGCGGCCGATTGCTTGCGCAGCGCGACCGCCAGCATCCACGTCACAACCAGCAGCCCCGTTACCTTCATGGAGCACGCAATCAGAAATGCCAGCGCTGATCCGGAATCGACGAGTAGCGTCATGATCCGCTTTCCTTTCCGCCTTTGGCGATCAACCGCGCCAGACGATCCATTTCCTCCGGCGAGATCCGCGAAACTTTTCCGCCGAGCAACGCCGCCACCACTTTCTCCGTAGACCCGTCAAAAAACGTTTCCACCAGATGCCGCAGCGCAGAACGGCGCGCCACATCCCGGGGCACCGCGGGAAAGTAGACATACCTCAGTCCATGTTCTTCGTGTCGGACGTGCCCTTTTTCTTCGAGCACGCGAAGCTGCGCCCGCACTGTTGAATAATGCGGCTGGTCGGGGAACGCGGCGACCACTTCTCCAACCGTCGCCCGCTCGAGTTTGTAGAGAACATCCATGATCTGGCGTTCGCGGCGTGCCAGAGGCGTAGGTTTTGTTTTCTTCATTTCACCTTGAATGCTATTTTTATAGCACTATGCGACAAAACTAGCATTTAGCGGATGCGCAGTCAAGCTGATTCTTTCTCCAGTACCGCGCGAGGCTCACTTAGGAACGTGGCGCGCGCGGGCGCGGGAAGGCGCGAAGGTAACGCCCGTCGGTGACCTAGCCGGGAGCGTCGAAGGACGCTAGATTGAGAGCGTGACCTTCCATGTCCCAGCTCACTGGCGCGTATTCGTCCTCGATGACACCGAGGATCGCCTCCACTGGTTTCGGGAGCGAATGCCGCGGATG
This sequence comes from Candidatus Sulfotelmatobacter sp., assembly GCA_050014115.1. Taxonomy (GTDB): domain Bacteria; phylum Acidobacteriota; class Terriglobia; order Terriglobales; family Acidobacteriaceae; genus Sulfotelmatobacter. Next base: position 2,200 of record JBEKDY010000120.1, read on the forward strand.
CGTTTCGCGATGTCGGCCACGACCGCGCTCGAAATTCTGTCGACCGAACCCTTCGAGCTGGTTTTCCTCGATCACGATCTCAGCTTTATGGACGCCGGCTTTCCCGAGCGCCTGCATGGCAATGGCAAAGAAGTCGCCCGCTATCTGGCTCGCACGAACTTCGCCGGCCACGTCGTGATCCATTCCCACTCGGATCAGGCTGCGACGATGGCAAAAATTCTGCCCCAGGCAACGGTGTGCCGCTACGGCGATTTCGACGTCACAACCGCACAGTCCGCCGCTGCGCGATAACCGGAATCCCGTTCTCTCCAATTTCTGTTTCCCTGATGCTTCCAGCCTCTTGCAAGGAAGCGCGCTGTGCGGGCGCCTCCAGGATCTGCATTCTCTAAATTTCGCGCAGCGCGTCGATGGGGTCCGCGGAAGCGGCACGCATTGCGGGAAGCGCCGACGCGGCCAGCGCCATCAGCATCATGGTCACGGCTGCCGCCAGGTAGACCAACGGATCGGTAGCGCTCACGTTGAACAGGAATGAGCTGACCATCCGCGAGATCGCGAGCGAGCCGAGGACGCCAAAGCCGCAACCGATCAGCGCCATCTTCGCCCCGGAAATCAGAACCAGCCGCGCGATGCGTGTACGCTGCGCGCCCAGCGCCATGCGGATCGCGATCTCCTGCGTGCGCAGCGAGACTGAGAACGCCACCACCGCATAGATCCCGGTGATCGCAAGCAGCAGGGCGCCAGCCGCGAAAGCAGTGATGAGGTCGGTATTAAAACGGCGCGGCGCTTCCACGTTCGAGATGACGGCACTCATCGGCTGCACCTGCTGCAGCGCAAGCAGCGGATCAACTTCGGCGACGGTCGAGCGCAGGGTTTGGCTCATCTGCTCGGGAGGAAGAGCGGAACGAAGTGTGATGTACCCGCTAGTCAGGATGGGATTGTCCGAGGCGTCAGAACCAAAGAGAATAGCAGGCTGTTCCGCACTCAGATACCACTGGTCTTTGCCGGGCTCATCCGGCGAGCCGATCTTGGTATCGGCGACCACGCCCACCACCGTGGCCCAGGGCAGTCCCTTTTGTGGGTTGCCGATGTGCATCCGCTTCCCGACGGCCCGCTGACCGGGCCAGGAATGTTCGGCCATGGACTGGCCAACGATTACGACGAGGGACGAGTTGGCGCGATCGTCCGCGGTGAAGTACCGGCCATCGAGCAACGGGACGCTCATGGCGCGGAAATAGTCACCGTAAGTGATCGCGAACATGGCGAATTTTAGCTTCCAGTTGGCTGTAGGCGCACCCTCGATGGTGTATCCAGCGCCTGCGTAGAGACCGGAGGCGGGAAGGAGGCTAGTCATGCCGACGGCCACGATTCCCGGCTTGCTGGCCAGCCGGTCGACCACGGCGCGATTGAAGGCGCCGGCGGAAGTCTGAGTCTTGTACTGGTTGACCGGCAATTGATAGCTGGCAACCAGGACGTGGTCGGAACGAAAGCCGGGGTCGACGGCGCGCATCTTCTGAAAGCTGCGCAGGAACGCGCCCGAGATGGTGAGCAGCATTAGGGCAATCGCGATCTCCGAGACTACCAGGGTCGAGCGCAGCCAGGCATGGCTCGACGCGCCAGTCCCGGTTCTGACGCCCTCTTTGAGACTTTCCGTCAGGTTGGTCCGCAGCGCCGCGAAGGCCGGAGCCAGGCTGCACAGCACACCGCTGGCAAGAGCGAGAAGCAATGCGAAGGCGACGACAATTCCGTCAATCGAGATGGAGTCGACACGCGGCATCGATTCGGGCAGCAAATGCAAGGCAGTGCGGATTGCGGCAGCGGCAAACGCCAGACCCAGCACGCCACCGGCGATGCTGAGCAACAAGCCTTCGCACATAGATTCGCGGAGGATCGCGCTGGCACGCGCGCCCAGTGCCAGGCGAACGGCGTACTCGCGCCGCCGCCGAATCGCCCTCACCAATAGCAGACCCGCGACATTGACGCACGCAATCAGCAGGACGATCGAAACGGCGAAGAAAAGCGTGCGCAGCAAGGGCCGCACGTCCGCGACGGCATACTCCATCAGCGGCGCGACGTCGCCCCGAATGTGAATTGCAGACATGCTCGCGGGAAAGCCGCGCATGATCTGCCGCGCGACGCGGTCCGCATCCTGCGCGGCCTGTGGGAGCGTGACGCCATCCTTGAGGCGCGCGACTAACTGGAATCCCCAGAAACCTGCACTCTTCTCAGAAAGTTCGTCGGGTGTAAGGCTCATGGGCACCCAGAGCTGCACCTGATCAAGTTGCCCGTCCTCTAGCGGAAACTCGAAGCTGCGTGGCATCACGCCGATGATCGTGTACGGCCTGCGGTCGAGGTCGATCGTGCTGCCGAGCACGCGGGCATCGCGCTGGTAGCGGTTCAGCCACAGTGCATAACCGATCACGGCGAGCGGCTGATGCGTGTCCTCTTCCTCTTGCGTAAAAACGCGGCCAAGAATAGGACGAACGCCGAGGGTGGGAAACACGCCCGCGTTGAACCGGGCGGCACGGACTTCTTCCGGGGTCGCGCCCGCTGTGGCGCTGCCGGAAAGTTCAAAGCTCGTGGCAATGTAGCCGCCCATGGAAGAAAAAGCGCTGGTGGCGTTCGGGTAGATTCCGATCTCGCGGGCTGTGACGGGAGTGCTCGGCCCGTCTCCCAGGTGATCTCCCAACAGAACGAGCCGCTCAGGATTGCTGAACGGGAGCGGGCGCAACAGAATGCCTTCCACCAACGAGAAGATGGCGGTCGTGGCTCCGATTCCCAGCGCCAGGGTGAGGACTACAGTCAGCGCAAAGCCGGGCGTTTTACTAAGCTGACGAAATGCGAAGCGGAAATCATGTGCGAGAGCGTACACAAGTCCTCCCGGAGCTGCCTGAGCAGTGAAGCCCAACGGAAGCTAACATTAGAGAACTTAGGGCCGCTTTTCAATCGGCATGATGAATGGCCCCGGAAAACTGCTTCTGCCTTTTGCCGTCGGAGCAGCTACGCAATCGAAAACCATGAAACCTTGCGACCTTTAGCCAGCTTCTTCCACAGGTTTTCCACAGCTCCCGTCTATTCCTTGACATCGCGAATGGATTCTTCTTTTGTTCGCCGCTTAACCGGATCGGTAATACCCCCAATTATTGCTGGTCTTCGGTAACTGGTTTTTCCGATTTGCAGCAACTAATCTACCGCTAAAGGGTTCTAAATAAGAAGGTTAGGATTTTCTCAGGGTAACTTGATGTCCCAACACGGCTTCCAGGGAATGCGACGGGTATGTGGTGCGCTGATCGTCCTGATCTGGGCGTGTGCCCCGCGTGCGGGCGCCTCTGCAACGCTGCTTCTGGAAGAGCCTTACGGGCATTTGGGTTTCTTCACCGCAACCGGCCATGCGGCGGTGTATCTCTCCGGAGTGTGCGCCAAATCGCCGGTCGAGTTGCGGCCGTGCGCGCCCGGCGAAACCGGAATTGTCATCAGCCGCTACGATGGAGTGGATGGCTACGATTGGGTCGCGATTCCACTCGTCCCTTACCTCTATGCTGTTGATCGGCCTGAGGATATCCCGCTTTTTGCCGACGCCAGGATGGTGCTGCAACTCCGCGACCGCTACCGCCGGCAACATCTGCGGGCAGTGGCTCCAGACGGCAAAAACGGCGGCGCGCCGGGCGGAAACTGGTATGAACTGGTCGGTTCTTCCTACGACCGGACGATTTACGGTCTCGAAATTGAAACCACGCCGGAGCAGGATGCGGCCCTGATCCGTACGCTTAACTCGTCGGCGAATCGCTCACACTTCCACCTGGCCTGGCGGAACTGCGCCGACTTCGCGAAAGACGTCCTTAACTTCTATTATCCCAGGGCTTTGCATCGCAGCGTGGTCGCCGACGTGGGCATGACGACGCCCAAGCAGATAGCGCAAACGCTCATCCGCTACACCGAGCGTCATCCTGAGCTGCAATTCTCGAGGCTGGTGATACCGCAGATTCCGGGCAGCATGCCGCGCAGCACCACCGTGCATGGCGTCGTGGAGTCTTTCTTCAAGTCGAAGAAATACATCGTGCCCAGCGCCGTGGCCAGTCCCATTTTTGCCGGATGCGTGTTCGCTGTCTTCGTCGGGACCGGGGCCCGGCACTTTGATCCCGCGCGGGATGCCCTGGTCTTTGCCGCCGACGGAGAGCGGGAGCTTCCGCTGAGCCGCGACGATCGCCAGGCTCGTGAGAAAGAACTGGAAGGCTTGCTGGCCGAGGCTGACGCGGAAGGCGCTGGAAATATCCGCAAGGAATGGGCGCGACTCGAGTCCAAAGCGCAATTGGAATTTGACGCCCAGGACAGGCCGGTGCTGCGCGTGCAGATTGGCGAGCGACTGGTGAGAGTGGGCATTTCCGCCGACAACATTTTCAGCAGCGGCGCTCCTTCGCAACTCGTGCGTGAACTTCTCGAAGCCAGACTGGAAGCGGAGTTGCGCCGCACGTCCACACCCACGGTCTCTGAACGAGACTTTGCCCGCGACTGGAAACTGCTCCAGCAGGCCAGGAATGTCGAAGGGAAAGAACTGGCCGGCAACCTGCGCTAACTCGACCTACGAAGCTCAATCCAATAGCACGGCCGAGCAAGTTCGACAACGCCAAGCTCCACCGCGTCAGGCTTAGGCTCGATGTTGAGCGATCCTATTACTGATCTGGCGGTTGCTGCGGCGGTTGCTGCTGGGGCCCGCGTTGCGGCGGGATGATGCCCGCTCCCGGAGTGGGCGGTTGTCCTGGTTGTCCCCCGCCGGCTTGTTGCTGTTGTTGAATCTGCAACTGGCGCTGCTGCATCTCCTGCAGCAGTTGCTGCGGAGTCTTGACCGCAGTGTCCCCCGGCGCCGGCTGTTGTGGTTCGGCCGCTTCCGCGGCATTCTGGTCGGCGCTGTCATCGCTGTCATCGGTCGCGTCCGCATCCGCCGCTTCGAGACCGCCCTGCGCCGCCTGCTGCGGCGAGGCCGCATTCGCCACCACGCCCGCACCGGGCGCAGTCGTGTCCGGACCGCTCTTGGCCACAAGAACCACGCGGGTGAGCGTGTTGGCGTCAGAGGGCGCGCCCAGCAACACATAGTTAAAGTGTGACCCGTTGAGCAATTCCGCCACCACGCCGGGCGCCGGACCCGGCCCCAGATTCGTCACCACCCGTTCCGTGGCATTGGCCGGGATGTCCATCTCTGCGCCGGTCAGCTTGCGCACGGCTCGCAGAATATCCGCCAGCGTCGAATTCGGAGCAACGATCGTGAGTTGACCATTTTCGTAGGTTACGTGGGGAGCCACGGCTTGCATCGAGTCTAATGCAATTTGCGGCACCGGCCCTCGCGGGCCCGAGGGCAGCGGCGGAAGTGGCGGCTTCTTGGCCGCTTTTCGATGATTCCTGGAAATGGTTGTCGAGGTAGAGGTGGAAACGGCCTTTGGCTGATCGACTGCTCCGAAGCATGCGGCGCACAGAATGCCGGCGATGAGGGCGGCAATCCACAGAGATGCAAAACTTCGTCGTGCGCGCATAACCACTCCTCCCAGCCCCGGGCTCGGTGCCCACCAACAGCCGTGGAAAAATTCTACACCGCTCCCGGCACGGGATGTGAAGAACCTGCTGTCCCGCATAATAGAACGCAACGAGTGCGCTCCCTTGCATGGGGCAGAGTGACCGGGAACGCAACTGGGGACAGCAAAGGGGGGCCGCGGTTCGCCGAATTTCTTCGCGTACTTTGCGGCCTTCCTTCGCGCACTTAGCGTTTAGAGTCTTCTGATTCGACAAGAATCAAGACCCTTTGAACGCAAAGTTCGCAAAGAAAAACCCGCAAACTACGCGAAGAAATTCAGATTGAGCGACGACCCCCGGCCGACCCTGATAGTTTATCGCCCGCACCGGCGTACAATTTGGGGATGGTGCGGCCACCGCGCGGCATTCGGCAGCGCTGCGCCAACCCTGTGAAAGGAAAAGGCATCAAGACTGCGATGACTCCTGATTCACGCCCCGTCGCTCTGCTGAGGGTGTTGCGCCTCCTGCTACCGCTACTATTCGCGAGCGCGAGTGTACTCGCGCACGCTGAAAGCTGCAAAACCGCGGATGACATGGACGCCGCCACTCGCGCCGCCATCACCTCCGCCGGACAGCGCTATTTCGAGATGGCCGCCAGCGGAGATCTGGCAGGTCTCCGCCAGAATGCGATCCCCAGCCTCGTCTCCAACTTCAGTGGAATCGAAGCGGGGGTTTCGAGTCACAAGTCCGAGATCGCGGGTTCTCATGGTACATTGCGCCCGCCGTTTCTTCTGGACGCCGAGGGTACGAGTTCCATCGCGCATGCCGAGTTTCTCTGCGGCGTGTTCAACCAGCATGGCCAAACCGCAAATAGCGCCGTTTTCAATCTCGATAATCTTCCACCCGGCAAATATGCCGTCGTGATCCTCGACGCAGCCTCGTCGAATCCTGCAACTGTATCTTTTATTCTGGAGCAGCAGGGAAATGACTGGAAGCTGGGTGGCCTCTACATCGAGGCGGCGCAGGCCGCGGGGCACGCCGCCGACTGGTTCCTCAGCCGCGCCCGCGACTATAAGGCGAAGGGCCAGTTGCACAATGCCTGGCTCTACTACCGGCAGGCGCTGATTCTGATTTCTCCTCTGTCATTCATGAAAACCGCCGCCACCGACAAGCTGATCGACGAGTTCCAACCCCTGCAGCCTGCTGATTTTCCCGCCGACGGACGAACCGTGGACCTGCCCGCGGGAGGCGTAACCTACAAGCTCACAATCGTCTTTCCCGAGGCCGTCGGCAACGATCTGGACCTGATCGTGAAATACCAGGCCGCCGACGTTTCCGATACCACGCGCACCTATCAAAGCAACGTGACCGTGATCAAGGCCCTGATCGCAAAGTTTCCGGAATTGAAAACTGCTTTTGCCGGCGTGGTGGCCCGCGCAGTGGAACCCGGCGGCCGCGATTATGGCACGCTGCTGGCCATGAAGGATGTTAAGTAGAGGAACAGCTCTTGGCTCTTGGCTCTTGGCTCTTAGCTCTTAGCTAAACCCATGTCATCCCGAATCGAGCCAAAGGCTCGGTGAGGGACCTTACGTCGGCATCCGTCAACAACCGCAGTCGACAGGACCGCCCCGATCCCCGCTCGCTTAGCTTTTCTCTTGGAGCAGGCAATCCTTCGGATCCTTATCATCCCTCAAGCCCAGAAACACCGGAGCCCGCAGCTTCGGCGAACCCCCGTCCGCTCCCTTGGTCCATTCTGCGTATTCAATCTCGGCCACCAGTTCGGGCTTGACCCAACTTACTTTACGCAGCGCCTCGACTTCGCCAAAGAACGGATTCTTCTTGGTCTCGATCTTTTTCAGCAATCCCCAAACTTCCTCCAGCGACTTCTGATCGAATCCGCTACCTGCCTGCCCCACGTGAATCAGCCGGCCCTTGCCGTCATAGAGGCCCAGTACGATCGAACCAAAATGCGCTCGGCTGCCTTCCGGCTCGGTAAACCCGCCGATCACGCACTCCTGGCGGTGTTTGATCTTGATCTTCAGCCATTCGCGGGTGCGGCGCTCTTCATAAATACTCTGCCGTTTCTTCGCCAGAATGCCTTCCAGTCCTTTCTTGTGCGCCATTGCAAACAGCGCCTTTCCCTGCTCGGGATAATGATCGGAGTAACGGACGGCATCGCCCGCCACCAGCAGCGACGCCAGTTTGGCCTTGCGCTCCTCAAGCGGCACCCGCCGCCAATCGTAACCATCGAGATAGAGCAAATCGAACGCGTAGTAGAGCACCGGCACGTCGGCTTTCTCCGCGGCCCGGCGCCCGCCGGGACGAAACCCGGTGCGCTGCTGCATCAGGCTGAACGACGCGCGCCCTTCGTCATCTAGCGCCACGACTTCGCCATCAAGAATGGCTTCGCTCGCATGAACAGATTTCGGCAAATCTTTCAGCTCGGGATAACGCGCCGTCAAATCGTTCTGATTGCGCGAAACCAGCCGCACCTTGCCCGCGTGGATGAATGCGACCGCCCGGTATCCATCCCACTTGATTTCAAACAGCCAATCCGCCCCGTCAAACGGCTTATCAACGGATTCCGCCAGCATGGGATGGATAGTCAGAGGCATGGGCCGCTTCACCGGCGCGGCAGAAACTTCCTTCAACGCAGAGGGCACAGAGGCCGCAGCAGACTTTCTTGCTTTGACGTCGGAGCTCTTTGTTGAAACCGCCGGAGCCTTGCCTGATTCAGCCTTAGCTGTCTTCTGCTGCTTTCCTGTGTGTTCGTCTGTGTCCCCTGTGGTCAGCTTTTTTTGTTTTTTTTTCTGATCGAGTTTAGCCACGGCATCCGCCAACCACGCAGCTTTCAATCTTCCCCTCCCCGCCGGACGGCTCTTCCACTCCGCCGAGCCCGCATCGCCCGCAATCTCAGCGAGGCTGCGTCCACTGAGCGCGGACTCGTCGAGCGAGTCGATGTCGTATCCCTCGACCACAAACTCGTCGTGCTTCTTGATCATCAGCCATTCATTTCCCTTGCTTCCCGGACGCCGTCCGCGCATCTTGACCAGCGCGAAGTCTCCGTTCAGCTGCTTGCCGTGCAGCCGGAATTTCAAATCGCCTTTGGCCAGCATCGCGACGGCTTCGGCCTCGGTCCCGGGCACATACTTTCCCTTGACCTCGACTGGCGAAAGCGGCTGCCACGTGCCCACGTCCCAAACCATCACCGTGCCCGCTCCATAGTTACCTTCCGGAATGTTGCCCTCGAAATCGAAATACGAAACCGGATGATCCTCCACCTGCATCGCCAGCCGCTTGTCCGCCGGATCGAGCGACGGTCCCTTGGGCACCGCCCACGACTTCAGCACGCCCTCCATCTCTAACCGAAAGTCGTAGTGCAGCCGCGTGGCATCGTGCTTCTGCACCAGAAACCGATGCCCCGCCTTGCTCTCCACTTTCGGAGGAGGCTCCGGCGTCTCCTCAAACCGCCGCTTCCGTTTGTATTCCTCGAGCGCCATGGCTGCTACATTTAACCACAGAGGCGCAAGCCATCGGCTTGTGTGGGGACGGGCACTCTTGCCCGTCCAAGCCGAGCGCAGCTCGGCAGTGGTCACATCCGCCCAGATTCGCTTTAAAATGCCAGCACCATGCAACGCGAATATCCCGGGCACCCTCTAGTCGGAGTCGGCGCCATCATCATCGAGAACTCCCGCGTCGTCCTCGTAAAGCGCTCGCACCCGCCGCTGCAGGGCCAGTGGTCGATCCCCGGCGGAGTACTCGAAGTCGGCGAACACGTCCGCGATGCCGCTATCCGCGAAGCCCGCGAAGAAACCGGACTCACTGTCGAGCCCGGCGAACTGCTGGGCGTCTTCGACCGCGTCCTGCGCGATGGGAACGGCCGCGTGCAATACCACTATGTGCTGGTGGATTTTCTCTGCCGCCGCGTCAGAGGCGAGTTAACCGCAGCCGGCGACGCCTCCGACGCCCGCTGGTTTACCCGCGAAGAACTCTCCGCGCTAAACTTGGCAGAAGATACTTTGGAAGTGGTGCATAAGGGCTTCGCCCGAGCCGTGCCGCGTTGAGTCGAAACAATCGAAATACGATTCCCTGCTGCGATCTGGCCACAATCCCGAAAACAATGTCAGGGGTGATGCAAGGCTTCGGGCTTCAACCCCGCTGGCTCTCCCCTTTATGATCCTTGGCCGGTTGCCCCTCACCCGTGTGTTGATCGTCGCTTTCTTCCCACTCCGCCTTACACGAGTGGCAACACCAGGCGCGCCGCGTCCAAGGAATCGGCACGCCGAAACATGCGCTGACGTAGGCGACCGGCTCATCTAATTCCTGAAAACTTACATCGAGGGAGTGGCACCTCGGACAACGCGGTTGCTGATATTCCCCCACTCCCGCAACATCGAACCCTTCGGGAATCGGCTGGTCGAGAATCCCGTTCGCAGCCTCAGCGTCTTCCTGATCCACCTGCAGCTTGATCCCGCCCATCAGGTTCGACCAGAACCAGTCCAGGCGAATCACGTTGTCATCCGCGAGCAAAGCTTCGATGCCTGCCGACTCAAGACTCCCTTTCGCCAGCAGGGCTTCCGGCAGATCACGGAACTTCCGGATTGTCACCAACTCTCGAAGGTCGCCCTCACCATCGAACGCCGCTTCGGTTCGCGGAGGCATGGGCGGAGGCGGATCGCCCGACAAATCTTTCCTGGCGACGACACTCTTGACAACAGGCACGGTCTCGACCAATGCGGCGCTCAAGCCTCTCCGCGCAAGCTCGGCTCGCAGGGCCTCGCGGGCAAGATCGGTCAGTTCGTACGCCTGACTCGCAACTTTTTCCAGCTCGCCGTCCATTTGCCCGGCGTAAAAGTCAATGAGCCGGCGACGCTCGTGTTCGGGATCAATCCTCGCCATAGCCGAGCATCATACGTCCGCCATCCGAAGCGAGCTAGCGATTTCGCACGATTCTTGCTGCCAGGGCGAACCGGGCGCTGGGCGCGTCGTCTCAACCCGAACAGGCGGCGCAAGAGGAAATTGGTCTCCGTGGAATTGCCCGTTGTATGATGGATTTGGATTTATCGCCAGAAGGCTGCAGAGCATTCTTTCAAGGAGCTAGGAATATGTGGAGAGTTCTCGCTCTCTTTATGCTCGCGCTGACGGCCTCGGCCCAGCAAACGCATCCTATCCTCGCGCTCGGTTCGCCCGCGCCAAACTTCGAACTTCCCGGCGTCGATGGCACCATCCACAAGCTCTCGGATTACTCTTCCAGTCCCGTCCTGGTCGTTGTGTTCACCTGCAATCATTGTCCCATCGCGCAAATGTATGAGACCCGCATCGCGCAGCTTGCAGAGGATTACAAAGATCGCGGCGTCGCGGTGGTTGCTATTCAGCCGAACGATCCGACAGCGATCAGGATCGACGAACTGGATTCCTCCGACATCAGCGACAGCCTCGACGAGATGAAGATCCGCGCCCAGTACAAGCATCTGACCTATCCGTATCTTTACGATGGCGAGACTCAATCGGTGACCGACGCCTACGGTCCGCAGGCCACGCCCCATGTTTTTGTGTTCGATCAGGATCGCCACCTGCGTTACGAAGGCCGCATGGACAATAGCTATCGCACCGAACTGGTTAAAACAACCGAGGCGCGCGATGCCATTGATGCCCTGCTGGCGCACCGCGAAGTAGCCGTGAAGCACACCGGAGTCTTCGGTTGCTCGACCAAGTGGAAAGAGAAGCAGGCCTCGCGTCTGGATGCGCTTCGCAA
>JBEKDY010000121.1:0-13314 GCA_050014115.1 Candidatus Sulfotelmatobacter sp.
GATCATAAACACATGCTTGATCAGCGACGGAGAGCCGATCTTCTCTGGGATTGCGACGGGCTTGGCACTCGGGCTGCCACCGGCGGCAGACGCGACATTTTGCGCCAGGTCCCAGTGGTTGTTCACGAAAACCTGGCTCGTCATCGTCGCCAGGGTCGCGCTATCCGGCACAGGGACAATACTGACGGTGCCGTTGTCCTGGTGGGTGTTGTAACCGCAGACGCCGTGGTCGCACTCAAACGATTCACGCGCCCCAATGCCCTTGTCGTTGGCAACGATGAGCACGTTACTGGCGGCGTCCAGCACGACCGAGCTCGGAGCATAGGCTACCGGAATCATGCCCGAGACGGGATTCTGCACGCCGCGGCCGAGGTCGACCACCGCGATCGCGTTAGCGTTGTAAAGCGCGACGTAGGCAATGCCGTTCTTAGCATCGACCGCGACCGAGTCCGGTGCAGCGCCATAGACTGGTTGGCCTTGGCCCGGCACTCCGATCGGCAGCCCAAGGCTGATCGTCCGCTCCACCTTGTTGCTGGCTGTGTTGATCACCGAGATGGTATCGCTATAAGTATTGGCGACCAGCAGAGACGATTCGTAGAACGCCATCCCGGTCGGGTGCAAACCAGTTGAAACATTGGCGGTGACCGTCATGGAGGCCAGATCAACCACGGAGACGGTACCCGTGATCGCGGCGCCAACCACGGGGTCGGCGACGATTTCAGTGCCGGCGGAGTTGATCTGGAAGTCCGCTTCGGTAGCGGCCCGGCCGCCCTCGTTGCTGACGTAGGCGGTCGTGCCCGTGTTGTTGATCAGGATGCTGTGCGGCGCGTTGCCGACGCGAATCTGCTGACCTTGCACCGGCGGGGTCGCGGTCAGATCGATCTGGGCGACCGTATCGTTCTGGTTCAGCAGGGCGTAGGCGCTGCTTCCGTCCTTGGAGAGCGCGACGCCGCCGGGATAAGAAGTATACGAACTGTAGAACGAGCCGCAGGGGTTGGCGTAAGCGGCCGGTGGACTGTTCGGAAAACAGGTGATGAAGGAATTGTTCGGCGGTACGCTGATTTGGGCATCGTCTGACAGCAAACCCTGTGCATTGACGTTAGCGATGGTGACGTTGCTGCTGTCCTGGCTGAACACCAGGTGCTTGCCGTCCGCAGAATAGGCTATGCCGCTATAGCTGCCGCTCGGATCGAGCCCTCCTAACGGGCTGTAATTCTGTATGACAACGCCGGTCGTGGTGTTGAACACTTCGACGGCTCCGTTGCCATCGGACGTCGACGTTCCCATAGTGAGCACGGCGGCGGTGTGTGTCTTAGCATTGGGGTTCACCGCGACGGCCTTGGCGCGGACCCGGATGCCGAGGTTGACTTGAGTGCCGGCTGGGTTGATGACCTGGCCACTGCTGACCACCCACGAGCCGTTTGGCTGAGGGCCGGCGAAGTAGGTCGGGTACTCCTTGGATTGAGCAGCGGCGAGCCCCGAAAGACTCAGCCCCGCTGCCAGCACGCCGCCGAGCGGACGCAGACGGTTGATCCGGGACCTATTCCGAGACTTATTTCGAGCCTGAATTTTTCGAGACATGTACCGTTCTCCTTCTTGGATTTTCTTCTTCACGCACCGCTCGGAGACGGGACTTCATAGCGGTTATTATCGTTTTCCTCAATCTCCAACACGGCCTGGGGCAAGCACGCAGAGGCAAGGACTAGTGCGATCAGTCTAGTTTTGAGCAGGAGTCGCCAGCATGACGCCGAGATTACATTTTTGTAATCTTGGCCTTTAGAGTGAGGCGACGCCGGCACAAGTCGCGGGTTGTGAAGCGCTCACCTCAGGCGGAATCTTTTTCGTGGGCGAGTTATGCCAACAACCTGATCTCCAGGGGACGGGTTCGAAGCCTGGTGGCCTGATTTCCTCAATCAAGGGCGAACAATAGGAGTATTCTCTTTGGAATGAAGCCGTCCGAATCGTGGGTGATAGCTCTTGGCAGGATGCTTAGCTGGTTGTCGGCAACGGCTAAGGGAGAATCCACAATGAAAAAACCCCAGTCGTTGATCGGCCTGTGCATTTTCTTGGTGCTGATCCTCGGATTGGGAATTACGCCAACATTGATCGCGGCGGACCCGTCGCCGATCATTGGTAATTGGGAAGGAACTCTTGATCCGGGGGCTCGACCTAAGAAGCGAATCGTCGTGCACATTACCGAAGGTCAGGACGGAATCTTAAGCGGAACCATCGACTACCCGGACGAGAGCGTTTCGGGGCTATTGATCACTGCCATAAATTATAAAGAACCCGCCCTTCACTTCGAAAGCAGTTCTGGTCAGGTTTCCTACGACGGCACGATGAACAAACAGAACTCGGAGATCGCGGGCACCTGGAAGCAAGGCGCAGCACCGCTTAGTCTCACGCTCACGAAGACCCCTTAGAGTTACAGGATTCGATTTACGTTGTTCGGTGTCAACGAGTGCAATCGCCTGTTAGCAATAGTTGACTTCCGGTTTGCCCGTGACGCGTCCAGTTATCCATGAGACTATTAGCGAATCTCGTGCACCGCTCGGAGTGAGTCATGCACACTTTGCTTCAGGACCTCCGCTATTCCGCACGGCAGCTCATCAAAAGTCCAGGATTCACACTGACGGCAGTCATCTCGTTGGCGCTCGGCATTGGAGCGGCCACCGCTGTGTTTAGCGTGATTTATGCAGTCTTGATGCATCCCTATCCCTACCCTGCCGCGGATCGAATAGTACGACTCACGGTCGACAGCGTAGCGGGTTCCGGGGACCCCGTCTATCTAAATGGCGCCGAAATTCAGACCTTGCGGCAATCACCAGTGGTCGAAAGCGTTCTGGCTTCGGACAACCGGGAAAGATCTTCCGGAGACGGTGCACGCCGTGAGCCTCATCTCGAATAATTTCCAGGATCTCGGCGTGCCGGCTTTGCTGGGTCGCGGACTTTGGCCATCCGACGCAGTGGACGGCCAGGAGACACGACCTGTTGTAGTTCTTTCCTACAGGTTTTGGCGGAGACACTACTTGTCCAATCCAGATGTCGTGGGCCGCACTCTGCAGCTTGATCACAGGAACTTCGAGATCATAGGCGTCGCGGCGCCGCGATTCACTTGGTATGGCGGCGACGTCTATCTCCCGCTGAAGCTGTTGCGAGATTCGGGGCGCACATCTATCGTCGATCTGCTTCTACGGCCCGGCGTCAGTCGCGCCACAGCCGAAGCCGCACTGCAGCCCCTCGTGGAACAGTTCGCCAGTTCCAGGCATTCTGATTTACCGGATGTCTTCAGGGTCCATGTGCATGGGCTGAACGACTGGGTAGTTAGCTCCTTGGGCGGGACACTGTACTTGCTTTTTGGCGCGGTGATGTTGCTGCTGGTGATTGGATGTGGAAATGTCTCGATTCTGCTGCTGGCACGGGGTACGGCGCGGCAACATGAATTGGCTGTGAGAACCGCAGTCGGCGCGGGCCGCTTCCGAATCATTCGCCAATTGCTCACGGAGTCGCTCCTTCTCGCGGTGATTGGCGCGTTGCTCGGTGTTCTAGCTTCTTACGGCGCTCTGGTACTGACGCTGCGTCTGGTGCCCCAAACTACGTTCGCCTCCGAGGCTGTGATTCGTATCAACCTCCCGGTTCTGTTTTTCAGCGTCACGGTCGCGCTCGGAACGGGTGTGCTGTTCGGGCTTTGGCCAGCGCTGCAACTTTCGCGTACGCACATAGGGGAGATCATGCAGTCCGGCGCGCGCCGGTTGGCCGGCAGTGTCCGCGGACGCAAGTCCCATAGCATGCTGATCACCGCGCAGGTAGCGCTGACATTGTTGTTGCTCGCAGCTGCGGGCTCCTCAATGAGGGGGTTCGCCCAACTGATCCACCAGCCCCTCGGTTACGACCCGCACAACGTGATGGCGATAGGGATTCCTTTACGCGCAAGCTCCTACGGAACTTGGCCGGCGCGTGCAGCCTATTTTGAGCAACTGCGAGAGAAAGTGGCGGAGACACCGGGAGTGATTACAGCGGCGATTTCCACCGATGCGACGCCGCCGCGGAATGGATGGATTATGGGGTTTGACGTCCTGGGCAAACCCATGGCCCCTGGTGCAGGGGCGCTTTTTGATTCGGGTGGGTCTGAGATCGGATCGGTCAACCTGATTAGCCCCGAGTACTTTGCGGCTTTGCGCATTCCCGTGCTGCAAGGACGGATTTGGAGCGACGCCGAGAATAACAAAGGCCTACATGTAGCCGTGATCAACCGTACGCTGGCGCATCGCTACTTTCCGAATGGCGATGCCATTGGGCACTCGCTGAAATCGGGAGGTCTCGAAGGCAATCCCGCCACGGTGCTGTCGCCGCCAAATATCGGAGCTACCTGGTTCCAGATTGTGGGCATCGTCGGGGACGCCCGCAATGATGGACTCCGAAGTGCCCCTAGACCATCAGTCTACGTGCCCTATACATTCAGCATGGGAGAGGGCACGGAGATTCTGGTTCGCTCTGAGATTCCGCCCGTCACGCTGCAACATGCCGTGCGCGAGCAGTTGAGGGCCATTAACCCGGATCAGATCAGTGACGCCTATGATCTCGAAACTCGCCTCACTTATGAACCCGAGTGGCAGCAGGAGCATGTCGCGGCCTGGATTTTTGGCATTTTTGCCTGGCTCGCCCTGGCTCTCGCTGCCGTAGGGTTACATAGCGTCGTGTCCTACACAGTGGCACAACGGACCAACGAATTCGGGATTCGTATGGCGCTGGGCGCGCAGCGTGCGGACGTGCTGCGAATGGTCTTCAGGGCGGCATCGGTAAGCCTGGGCACCGGAATCTTGGCAGGTATAGCGCTTTCATTAGCCCTAAACCAAGTCATTGCGAAATGGGCACAAGCGAACCCGCGCGACCCCGCCATTCTCTTTGCCGGGACCGTACTTCTCGGCTTCGTGTCTGGGTTGGCCTGTGCAATACCGGCGCGTCGCGCCTCCAAAGTCGATCCGATGATTGCACTACGCAGTGAATAGTAGCGTCTCTCCACTTTGAGGATGGTCGGCAAACAGGAAGTAATCCGAGCCGCCAACCTGCTTAGGCAATCGTCTCAAGTGGCGATAAATCGCGATTTCACTCATTGATAGGGTGCCGAGCGCTATCTCGTCAAGCTTCTTTGCGGGCTACTCTGTTTCTCTGTCACTCGTGTCTCAAAGCCTGCATAGGCTCTACCGCTGCGGCGCGGCGAGCAGGAACCCAGCTTGCCACCAGTCCGACCAACGCCAACAGCAAAGCGGATGTTGCCAATATAACTGGATTATTCGAATGCAAACCGTAAAGGAGCGATGTCACGAGGTGTGTTGATAGAAGAGTGGCGCCGATGCCGCAAGTGATGCCCACCAGCGCAATCCATGCTGCCTCGCGCAAGACCATCGCGAGAACTTCCCGCGGCAGAGCGCCGAGGGCCATCCGAATACCGATCTCGCTCGTCCGTTGTGCAACGGAATATGCCATCACGCCATAAACGCCCACGGAGGCAAGCACCAGCGCAAGCACGCCGAAAGACGCGGTCAGCGCCGCAATAATCCGCTCCTGTTGCATCGAGGCGTCAATCTGCTCTTGCTGGGTGCGGATCTCCTGCAGCGGCAAATCCGGATCGATCGATTGCACCGCCTTGCGCAGCGACGGAGCGATTGACACTGGACTCAGGCTGGTTCGCACTTCGTAGGTTGCTCCGAAGTCGAGGTTCGGCGTCTGCTGGTAGGGCTGATAGAACATGCCGATGGGGTCCTGCTTGAGCGACCAGTACCGGGTATCGCCGCATATGCCCACCACTTCGATCAAGTCGCCGGGCGTGCCTTCCCTCGGATGAAAGTGAGCCAGGAAACGCTTGCCGATCGGATTCTGCCCTGGGAACGCCTTGCGCGCCAGGCTATCGCTGAGGATGCCGACCTTCGGCGAACTCGCCGTGTCGCTCTCATTGAAATCGCGGCCCGCCAGGATCGGAATACCCATCGTATGAAAGAAGTTGGAGCCGACGGCGTTATTCCACGCGGACTGATCTTTGTCGGGGTTCGGAGTTTCTCCCTCAGGCAGAAAGTTAGAATTCTCCATGCTGTCGGAAATGTAGCCCACCTCCGAGAGGGTCACATTCTGCACGCCGGGCAAGGCGCGCAGCCGCTCTTCAATCTGATGATGCAGTTGCAGGTCTTTGGGAGCAGGATAACGCGACTCGGGTTGCTGAATCGCAAACAGTACAAGATGATCGGTGCGGAATCCGGGATTGACATGGGCGAGTTGGAAGAGCGTCCCCACAAAGAGGAGAGCCCCCGCCACCAGCAAGGTCGACAACATTACCTGGAAGGTGACGATCATCTTGCCGGAAAAGCCCTTCCGTTGTCGTGTGCTTCCTGGCCCTGTGGCCTTCAAACAAGCCCCTGCATCACTCCGAGTTGCGATCCATGCTGGCACGGTGCCGAAGAGCAACCCACTCAGCAATGTCAAACTCGCGGTGAACGCCAATACTGTCCAGTCGAGCGGCATGGTGAATTGTGATGTCTCCCAGGGATTCGCCAGTAGTGTAGGCAACGCGCGGCAACCGGCAAAGGCCAAAGCTACGCCGAGTGCTCCCCCGAGGGCGGAGAGCAACAGGCTCTCTGTAAGCACGCCGCGCAGCACGCGAGCGCGTCCTGCTCCGAGGGCGAGCCGCAGGGCGACTTCCCGTTGCCTCGCCATCGAACGCGCAAACAGCAGGCTGGCGATGTTGGAGCAGGCCAGGAGAAGCACGAGGCCGACCACGGCCATTAGCACTTCGAGCGGCTTCGCGAACATCTGTTTCGAAAGGAACAATCCGCGGCTGCCGTCCTGCACGTCCAGTCGAGGAATCGTGGTGTTCGCGTCCAGGCGCAATGTTGAACGCACCACCGCTGACAGGGATGTATCCAGAGCAGCCTGGGCGGTGATATCCGCGACCCCGGCCTTTGCGCGTCCCATGATATTCAACCACCACACCTGCGGGCTCGATGCGCCAAGAAGCGATCCATTTTTACCGCGCGGCTCGACCAGCGGCTGCGAACTCAAGGGAAGGAAGATGTCCGGGCTGGATTGCACGCTCTTTGCGCCCGTGAACTCCGATGGCACGACTCCGACAATCGTGACCGGCACCATGTTGACTTTGATCGTGCGGCCCACCACCATCGGGGATGACCCGAACGCACGTTGCCACAGTTCTGCACTGATCAGAGCCACGATGGGCGCGCCAATCCTGTCGTCATCGTCGAGAATGGGACGACCCTGCTGCGGCTGTACCTGAAGCTGATCAAAAAAGTTTCCGCTCACCAACTCGCCCTGCAATATTTGTGCATTGCCATCGATGGTTGCATTCATCCTTCCCACGTCCTTGAACGCGAAAAGGTCTTCGAGCACACGGTTATCGCGTCGAAGTTGTTCAAATGCGGGATATGAAAACGATGCCGCGGCGATTCCTTCCGGCACGTTGTCAGTTATTCCCCACATGTTCGACACCGCCGTGTGCTTGTCTCCATGCCAATGGAGCAGGCGGAGTTGCTCGGCATGGGGCACGTCGAGCCGGTCGAGAAGCACGCGCTTCATGACCGAAAAGATCGTTGTGTTGGCCCCGATGGCCAGCGCCAGGGAGATTGCCGCAATCGATGTGAAGCCCCAGCTCTTGCGCAGGATGCGCAAGGAATAGCGCACATCCTGGACGACGCTTTCGACGAATGGCAGGCTCTTCTCGGCATGGTACTGTTCGCGAATTGCTTCCACCGCACCGAATTTCAATACAGCCTGGCGGCGCGCTTCGGCAGGCGTCATCCCAGATCGAAGGTTCTCTTCTGTCTGGCGCGAAAGATGCTCTTCCAGCTCCTCCAGAAACCTCTGGTCGTCGCTCTGGCGCGATGCCAGGTTGCGCAGGCGGGCGAGTAACCGTTTCAGCAGCCTCATGACCGTGTCTCCGCGTTGATCGAAAGGAACCGTGCAATGATTTCCGCCGTTTGCTGCCAGTCGCGGAGTTCCGTCTGCAACTGCTTTCGCCCGGCGCGGGTGAGGCGGTAAAAGCGAGCGCGACGATTGTTTTCTGATGGCCCCCAGTCTGATTCAATTGCGCCCTCCTGCTCCAGCCGTAGCAGCAAGGGGTACAGGGTTCCCTGGTTCAAAGCCAGCTCGTCCCCGCTGATCTGCTCGATCCGCCGCGCGATTCCGTATCCGTGTAGTGGCCCGAGCGCGTCCAGCGTTTTCAGAACCATCAATGCCAGGGTGCCTTGTTGAATATCCGTCTTTGTCTTCATTCCAACACCTCTTGGTTTCCAACAGGGAGTATAGTCGGATTCATGTTGGAAAACAACAGGTATCCGTCGGGTTTCTTGACGCCGGTTTGCTTCTGGTGCGCCGCGTCGAGTCCGCGGCCCCGATAAGCGTGGACAATTTGTCTGGGGTCCAACGGAGGAGCAGAACACCTGGGAAAGAAGGACCCCTGTGCCAATAAGAACTATGTGACTTGAACGAGCAAAGTATTTTTGGGTCGCTCGGAAGCTCTCGTCAGTTGACGTTACATCTCTATTTCCAGTTGACGTTACATCTCTATTTCACTCATTGACCCCTGCGATGGAGGTTTGAGTGTAATGGCCTTCTCATGGAAGGCCATTACACTCGTTGGCAATCGGCTCGACCGGGGGTCAACGAGTGAAATCGCGATTTCTCGCCAACAACCGCATTTTTCTCGCCGCTCACTTGATCTTCTTGACGTGAATTTCCTGCCCGTCGTTGCGGTGATAGGTGTAGCCCGTCACAAGCTGTTGAAAAATGGCTTTAGCAAACTTTTTTTCTTGCAGCTGCCGTAAGTTAGAAAAACTGCGGTTTGTCCCTCGTCGCAGGCGTGCTCATTGGGCGAAATCCACCACCGCGCGGCTGAAATCAACCGGTGTAAGTCAAACAAGAGAACGGAACTCTCTCCCATTCCCGGTGTTCAAGCCAGTAACAGGAATGTGGGGGGACATTATGAAAACCAAACTATCGAAAACGCTTCTTACCGCGGCGTTAACGAGCGCAATGGCGCTCGGGACTATTACTTCCTTAGGGGCGCAGGACCGGTCAATGGACAAGCCCTCAGCGGCTGTGAGCGCTCAGGCGGATCAGGCACCGCCGCCAGAGCAGACCGCGCCACCAGATAACGCGCCGCGATACAATGCGCCGGACCAGAGCGCGCCTCAGGATGTGGCGCCTCCACCGCCGCAAGATCAGAATACGTACCAAGACCAGCCGCGGGCGCTTCCGCCTGCAACGGGGCCGGATCAACGGCAGTACACAACGTTGCCCCCGGAGCAGTTGAATAAGCTGGTAGCTCCGATTGCGTTGTATCCCGATGCGCTCGTGGCGCAGATACTGGCCGCGTCAGGGTATCCAACGCAGATTGTCGAGGCAGACCGGATGGCGCGGGAGAACCCGGGGCTGAAGGGACGGGATCTGGCTGAGGAAGTGGACCGGCAGGATTGGGACCCGAGCGTGAAGTCTCTAGTGGAGTTTCCCACCGTGCTGGCGAACCTGGATAGGGATTTGTCGTGGACCTCTGAGCTGGGCGAAGCCTATCAGAACCAACCGGATGACGTGATGCAGGCGATCCAGTACATGCGTCACAAGGCTTACGACGTGGGCAATCTGCGTAGTACGCCTCAAGAGCGCGTCTACGATCAGGGGCCGAATGTAGACATCCAGCCGGTTGATCCGGATGTGGTGTATGTGCCCGCTTACAACCCGGCGTATGTGTACGGATATCCTGTAGGCTTGTGGCCCGGGTTCTCTCCGTGGTGGGGATTTGGCGGCCCGCGCATTGCGTTCGGTTTTGGCTTCCCGATCTCGCCGTTCTTCGGCTTCGGCTGGGGATGGCATGGATGGGGAATCGGCTGGGGCTTCCACGGTGGAATCTTCTTCGGCGGCCATCCTTATGCCTTCCGCAGCCGAGGGTTCTATAGCCACGCCGCGTTTGTGCACGGAAATTATCGAGGATTCTCTTCCGCGCATGGCGCATTCGGAGCGCATTCATTTGCGGGTCGCGATGGGCACGCGTTCGGCTCAACCGCAGGTCACGGGTATGCGGGCGCATCTCGAGGCTACGCGGGGGCGTCCCGCGACTTCGCCGGCGGCAATCGCGGAGGTAACCGCGCCTACGCAGGCAACCGGGGATTCTCCGGCGGCGAACGAGCTTTCGCTGGACGCGAATCAAGCGCGCCGCGCGCCGGTGGTTTCAGCGGCAGCCGCGGCGGTGAGTCACGCGGATTCTCTTCGCATGGAGGCTCCGGCGGCTCGCACGGTGGCGGACACTTTAGCGGCGGACATGTCAGTGGCGGACATGCGAGCGGTGGACACAGCGGCGGTGGAGGTCACAGCGGCGGCGGACACGGCGGCAAGCGCTAAGTGTTCCGTATAGTCGTCCCCGTTCCAGCCGAATCGAGGGCCTCGCTCTCACGAGCGGGGCTTTCTTGCTCAGACAATCTCGGTGGTGGCCGCTTCTATTTGTTCTGTCATTACTAGCCGTTTGCAGCCGCAACGCGGTGAGTACGTATCGAGGAACCAAGTCTACGACACGGGACGGAAAGGTTCACCGCAACAGCGGCCATGACCTGTTTCCCGCTGGGAGTACCACAAGAAAGCAGGAGTTTATTGCCGGCGGGGATCCCTCCCGTGTGACGGGCAAACCGAAATGTAACTTGTTAAAACCAGGCCGTTACGCTTTGACCCTCAACGAGTGAAGTGGCGATGTGGCGACAGTTACGAACGCCGCACAGGCGGGCAGGTTCCCACCCTGTGAGTTTGCAAATCCGCCAGGTGAAAGACTCTTCTTCGACAGCGGATCACGATCTGGGCAACCACCCATTGACCTCCTCCCCGACCTGTGATTAGATGCCCTGAACAAATGGCGGTCTCGGCGCCAGAGTCCGCCAACGATTGGGGCGTGCCACCGAGGTGAAGTATGAAGTCCAGTCCGTGGTTCGTGATCCTTGCAATTTGTTTTCCGGCGTTCACTCTTTCCGCCAGCGCACGCGACGTGGTCCTGCCCGCGGGTACGCTTTTGCAATGTTCGCTCAATGAACCCAACTTTTCCTCAGCCACAGCCGATGTCGGCGACCCCGTGCTCTGCCATCTCCGTGCCCAGACCGAGTTCGGTCAGCAGGCTTTTCCGCGCGGCACTTATCTCGTGGGACATCTCGAATCAGCCAAGGATCCCGGCCACTTCTTCGGCAAGGGATATCTGAAGCTGCAGTTCGATCGCATCGGCCTGCCGAGCGGAGATCTGCCGCTTGAGGCCAAAGTCATCGCCACCCGCGGCTACAAGGTCGACAAGGAAGGCAAGATCGACGGTAAGGGACACGTCAAGCGCGACATCATCGAATGGATGCTGCCGCCGCTGTGGCCATGGAAGGTCATCATGCTGCCTGCGCGCGGCCCGCGTCCGGCGCTGAAGGGCGAAACCGCGCTCAGCCTGCGCCTGATGGATGACGTTGAAATCCCGCAGGTCGGCCAAACCATCTCCCCCGGTTGGCATTTCTTCGGCCACGTTCGGAACGAATCCTTCGACGTGCAGGCGAGCTACGCCCGCACGCAACTGACCGTGAGCGAGGTCGCCTCCGCCAGTGATCCGATATCTCAAGTGCCGCAAGCCTCCTACGCCACCTACATCTCGCGCGACGCCACGCCGCCAAGTCTGGCAAACATAGCCGGTTCGAATATTGCGACTCTCCCCGGCATGCCGGTCTTCGTCCTGACCTCCGGCACCATCCTCTCCGTCAGCGGTTACGGCTATCAGGACAACCGCATCACGTACTCCCTGATCGGCGGAGGCACCGGTGTAATCAGCTCCGACCAAGTCGACTGGAACTCAACCACGCAGCTCAATGCCCAACGCGGCTTGCGCGTGACGCTCCACAATAGCCACGCAAGTTCCGGAGCCGCAGGCTTCTAGCCGTGCTCACGCAGGGGTGGGCGAATGTGTCCGCCTCGCGAAGCAAAGTGAGCGAGCCGTGAGCGGCCCGGTAGCCGAGCGTACTGCTGTTCGTCCCTGTGTCGTGCAAGGCCCACTATTTTTATCGCCCAATAATCCCGGCATTGGCGTGAATTCGACCACCATCACCGAAGGCGTAAACGCCGTTAGGATAACTGTCGAAATTCGGGTCAATGAGTGAAATCGCGATTTTTCATCAACTGACTGAGTGCTTCCGGTCCGAGGGGTGGGGCACATTCCAGCCTAGCTAATCCCGTAACGTCCTACGCCGTCGCGTTACGGTATATGTATATTCTGTATAACACTCTTCCCGCTCGCGAGGAATTGCTTCATCGTAGCCACTTGAGCCGATGTAAAGCTCTTCGGCTGTAGCTCCAGGGAGCGCCTAAATGCCAGGCGCGCCCGCATGTCCGGGATCCAAATCTCGTCGCCGGGACCAATCAGATTTGGGTTGTGGCTGCGGAGCAGGTCACGATTGCGCTTTCCGTCCTGCCCGCGGAGATCGGCCAGCATCTGCCACGTAGCCAGTGGCGGGCGGAAGCCAATTCGGTCGGCGATGGCGGAGATTGTGTCTCCCTGCTGGATCCGGTACTTCTTGGTCCGCTGCCGATCCTGGGTCCGCGGGGGATAATCCACACGTAGCCCGATGTCGAACATAAAGTTACCCGCATCCGGGGTATGACCAGCACCATCTGCTCCGCCATCCTGGAGGCCAAACAAATGGGCCGCCTCATGCACGGCCGTGTAGGCGACGACTAGGCCGAGCTCCTGCGGCGTAGAGCGGAAGACTGGTTCGCAGGTTGCCGAGTCGCTCACGTCATCGCAGGAATTAGCGCGGCGCAGAGCCTCGACGAAGATCGAGCCCGTCAACCCGTAGTCTTTTGGATGGTACCAGCAGCGGTCGTGTTCCCCACTGGTCCAAACGTAGGTTTCGTCGAAGTCCATTTGGTAGGCGCTACCGGTTGAAGATCCTTTGAAGTCGATCTGCACTGCGCCGGAGTGGATAAGGGGTTGCAGCCCATCTTCCATGCCCTTCCGAACAACCTCGGGGAAAGGGGCAGCTGAGAAGTCACTGACGTTCAGAATCGCGATCGACATAAACAGCTCCCGAATGTTCCGATGGCCCCTTCAATAGAGGGCGTTCACAGCGTGATCTCTTGCGTTTACCATGCATCCTGACGGACGGTACGCAGTATAACTGATGCTATCAGATGGGATGAGAAGGCCGGTCTCCGACGGGATGCGGTGTACGCTCCCAAGTTATCGACGTGCGCAAGGCACAGATAAAAAGGAGACCGGCAATGAAGAAGGTTAGCACCGTAGCGGCA
>JBEKDY010000122.1:0-13760 GCA_050014115.1 Candidatus Sulfotelmatobacter sp.
GGAAGTGGCTGTGCTCCGCCCGGACCTACCGGAGGCGCCAATTCCGGCGAGTGCACCGGTTCTTTCCCCCGCTCACGCCAGCCCTCGATGATCAAATACAGCACCGGAATAAAGAAAAGATTCAGCACCGTCGACATGATCATGCCGCCGAATACGGTGGTGCCCACGGAGTGGCGCCCATTTTCGCCCGCGCCCGTAGCAAGCACCAACGGCACCACGCCAAGGATGAACGCGAGCGAGGTCATGAGAATCGGCCGCAGACGAATCACTGCCCCCTGTATCGCCGCTTCCACCAGCGGCACTCCGCGATGGCGAAGCTGTTCGGCAAACTCTACGATCAGAATCGCGTTCTTGCTGGAAAGTCCCACCAGCATCACCAACCCCACCTGGCAGAACACGTCATTCTGCAGGCTTCGCATCCATTGCGCTCCGAGCGCCCCCAGCAGCGCCATGGGCACTGCGAGCAGCACAATAAAAGGCAGCACAAAACTTTCATACTGCGCTGACAACGTGAGATACACCACCAGCGTGCCCAGCCCAAACAGAATCAATGAGGTCCCGCCGGCCGCCAATTCCTCAAGCGAAAGTCCCGTCCAACTGTAGGTGAATCCCTGCGGCATTTTTTTCGCCAGCTCGTCCATCGCCGCGATCGCTTGCCCGGAACTGTATCCCGGCGCCGGCGAGCCGTCGATTTCTGCCGACCGGAACAGATTGTAGTGGCTGATCACCTGCGGAGTGGTCGTCTGCGTCACGGTGATCAGGTTGTCCAGCGGCACCATGGCTCCGCTGTCCGATCGTACATAGAACTGCTTCATGTCCTGCGCTTCCGCCCGGAATTGCTTGTCTGCCTGCACATAGACCCGGTACGACCGGTTGTTGAAATCGAAATCATTTACGTACGATGACCCCATGTACACTCCCAGCGTGTCCGTGATCTGCGACAGCGGCACATGCAGGCTCTTCGCTTTCTCTCGGTCAATGGTCACCAGATACTGCGGGTCGTTCGCGGTAAACGACGTAAACAGCCGGGTTAAGTCTTTGCGCTGCCCCGCCTGCTGCAGAATTCCCTGCGTGACGCTGGCCAGTTCCTCGAGCTTGTGCGCGGCCTGGTCCTGCACCACAAACTGAAACCCGCCGAACTGGCTCAGACCTTGAATCGGCGGCGGCAGCGTGGGAAACACGATCGCCCCCGAAACTCCAAACATTCGCGGGCGAATGCGGTTCAGAATCGCCGACGCCGTATGGGCGTCGCCCTTGCGCTGCGAATACGGTTTCAGCGGGACAAAAATGAGTCCCTGATTCGCCGCCGATCCCGCGAAACTGAAGCCCGCCACGGAGAACGTGCCTTCCGCCTCCGTTACGTCCGTCAGCAAGTCCGAAACCTGCTTTCCGATCGCCTTCGTGTATTCCAGCGATGCCCCCGACGGCGCCTGGATCACAATGATGAAGTAGCCCTGGTCCTCGTCTGGCACGAACCCCGTCGGCACGCGCGTGAACACAAAATAAGTCAGCCCCAGGCCGGCGAAAAACAGCACTACCATCGCCAGTTTGTATCCCATCACGAAATGCAGCACGCGACGGTAGCCACCGGTCATGGCAACCACGCCGTCGTCAAACTTTTGCAGCGGCCACCACTTTTGCCGGTGCGGGCCGCTCAGAAAAATCGCCGCCAGCACAGGAGCCAGCGTCAGCGCGTTAAAGGCGGAAATCGCAATGGAAAATGCGATGGTCAGCGCGAACTGGCGAAAGAGAATTCCCGTCGTCCCGGGGAAAAACGCAACCGGCACAAACACGGCGCAGAGCACCAGCGAGGTGGCGATGACGGCGCTGGTAATCTCGGCGGTGGCTGCGGCCGCCGCTTTGTGGGAGTCGTGCTCTCCCTCCTGAATGTGGCGCTCAATGTTTTCGATCACGACGATGGCGTCGTCGACCACCAGGCCGGTCGCGAGTGTAATGCCGAACAACGTCAGTGTGTTGATGGAGAAGCCGAGTAACTTCACGAAGACAAACGTGCCGATCAGCGAAACCGGAGTGGCGATAAAGTGAATCATCGTCGTCCGCCAGTCGCCGAGAAAAATAAAGATGACCAGGATGACCAGCAGGATCGCCGAACCTACCGTGAAGACCACGTCGCGGATCGACTCACTCACCGCGTCAGTGGTGTCGAACGCAACTTTGTAGTGCATGCCGGGAGGGAAGTTCTTCGACAACCGGTCCAGCTCCGCAATCGCTTTGCGGTCCACATCGAGCGCGTTCGCGGTCGAGAGCTGCGTGACGGCCAGGCCCATCGCATCTTGCCCGTCGAACTGCACGTCATTGGCGTAGCTCTCCGCGCCCAGTTCCGCGCGGCCAATGTCTTTCAACCGGACCAGCGTGCCGTCGGAGTTTGTCTTGAGAATGATGTTGTCGAACTGCTCCGGCTCGCTTAACCGCCCCACCGCCCGCACGCTGATCTGGTAATTCTGTCCCGCCATCGCCGGCTGCTGCCCCACCTGTCCGGCCGCAACTTCCACGTTCTGTTCCGAGAGCGCGTTCACCACATCGGTCGCGGTGAGCCCGCGTCCCGCCAGTCGCCCCGGATCCAGCCACAACCGCATCGAGTACTTACGCTCGCCGAAGATGATCACATCGGCGACCCCCGGAATGCGTTTCAGCGAATCCCGCACGTACACGTCGAGATAATTGCTCAGGAACAGTGTGGAGTAGAGCTCTTTGCCGCTCTGGTCCTTATCCGCAAAAACGGCCGCGCCAAACACGAAATTCTGAGAAGTCTTCGCGGTCGTGATGCCGACCGCCTTCACTGCGGCGGGAAGCCGTCCCTGCGCCGTGTTCACGCGGTTCTGGATGTCGACCGTGGCCAGGTCCGGATCGCGGTTCAGGTCAAACGTAGCGGTAACGGTGCTGGTCCCGTCATTGCCGCTCGTGGAAGTGACGTACTTCATCCCCTCCGCGCCGTTGATCTGCTGCTCAATGGGGATCGTGACCGCGCTCTCCACCGTCTGCGCGCTGGCTCCGATGTAGACGCTGGTAACGCCCACCTGCGGCGGCGCCAGATTCGGAAACTGCGAGATCGGCAAAGTGGGAATCACGGCCGAGCCCGCTAGAACAATCAGCAGCGCGCAAACCGCGGCAAACACCGGACGCTGGATAAAGAATCGAACAAACATAAAGTTAGGCTTCGGGCTCCAAAACCAGGCTTCGGGCTTCAGCTTTCGGGCTTCGGCCGACCATCAGTAAGGTGCACGCACACGGTCGCGCGCGATTTCAGTAGAGCGGCACCCGCCTCAGTCGGCACGTGCCAATTCCCAACCGCCGGAGAATCATGTAGACAAACTGCGACGACGCAGAAGCAGAAGCCCGAAAGCAGAAGCCCGAAGCCCGGATTTTCAACTAAGCGGAATCACCGGCGCCCCATCCAGCAGGAACTGGGTTCCCGAGACAATCACCTTGTCGCCGGGCTTGATGCCGTCCTGAACTTCAAAGTCGTTACCCACCGTCTGCCCGATTTTCAGCGGTTTCTGCCGCGCCACATACGCCCCGCCCTGTTGCGGCTCGGCCACGAACGCAAAATATTGCCCTGCCAGCCGCGACACCGCCAGAATCGGAACCTCCGGATTGTTGTGCGTCCCCCACACCACCCGCGCGCGAATAAACTGCGACTGCCGCAGCGCGTCGTTGCTGTTCGCGATCCGAGCCTTCACCAGCACCGTTTGCGTCGTGTTATCCACCTGCGGGGAAATAAAGCTCACGCGCGAATTGGCCAGTACCTTCCCGTCGCTGTCCAGCACCTGCACCGGAAGATTCATCTTCAACTGGCCCGAGTGTTCAATCGGCACGTATACATAAATCTCAAGACTGCCAGGCTTATCCACGGTCGTAAGCTGGGTCGTGGTCGTGACGCGGTCGCCCACGCGCACCGGAACGTCGCCCACGATTCCGCTGCGCGGCGCAACCACTTTGTAGTAGTGCAACTGCACTTCCTGCTCGTGCACCTGCGAATCCAGCGAATCCATCTGCGCCTGCGCTGCGTCCAGCGTCGACTTCGCCTGGTCCATATCCTGCTTGCTCACCACTCCCGCGGCGGAAAGTCCCTGCGCCCGTTCGAACTGCTTCTTCGCCAGGACCAGGTTCGCTTCTTGCGCCGCCCGTGCGCTCTCCTGGCTCTTCACCGTTGCCTGCTGCTTGAGCGGATCAATTTCCATCAGCGCCGCCCCGGCCTCCACCGGTTCTCCGGAGTGCACAAATATCTGCGTAATCTGCCCTTCCACCTGCGGCATGATCAAGGCCGAATCCCGCGACTTCACCGTCGCCACATACTCGCTGGAATCGTCGACGGGCACAGCTTTCGCTTCCTGCACCTTCACCGGCATTCCCTGAGGGCCGCCGGCGTGCGCGCTCTGTGCCGCATGGCTGGCGCAACCCACCGTGAACCCCACCGCCAGCACCAGCGCGAGCGCCCATCCCAATCCCGCGCCGTTTCGACTGTACTTTCGAATATTGTTCGCCATGGATTTCTTACTTTACACCGCGATTTCCGGTTGTGCAACCAGCGTACCGCAACCCGAGCCCCGCCAATTTTAAAAGCCCCTCATCCGCTATTGGACGCGGATCCCACGCCTAAGTTAACCGTGCGTTCTAAGATTCGCCGGACCCGCCAACGGACGCAAAATTTAATTGAGCCAATGGTCAGAGCGCTGTTCCCAGTTCCCTGCCAATTCTGGCTCTACCCCGTGAAGCCCCGTGCCCGGAGCCTGCCCTGAGCGAAGTCGAAGGGTGGCAAACGAATTCAGGTAACACCCCACGTTTCCCTGTAATCCCATCCCACCCCCGCTCTGCTACATTAGTTTTTCCTATGCCACCAGCCCCCAAACCAATCACCCGCAGTTTCGCCAGCGACAACAATGCCGGCGTCCATCCAGAAATCATCGAAGCCATCGCCCGGGCTAACCAGGGACACGTCATCGCCTACGGTGACGACCCCTACACCCGTTCCGCGGTCGCCAAATTCGAGGAGCATTTCGGCCCCGGCATCGACGTCTTTTTCACTTTCAACGGCACCGGAGCGAATGTGCTGGGCCTGCAAGCCCTGAATCGCCCGTATCACGCGGTTCTCTGCAGCGATTACGCTCACATCTACACCGACGAATGCGGCGCCCCCGAGAAGCACACCGGCTGCAAGCTGATCCCCCTGCCTCATCACGATGGCAAAATCGCACTCGACTCCGTCCGCCACGCCTACCACGGCATCGGCGACCAGCACCACGTGCAGGCCCGCGTCATTTCGATCACGCAATCCACGGAGATGGGAACGGTTTACCGGCCCGAAGAGATTCAAGCCTTGGCCCGCTTCGCCCATGAACAGAAAAAAGACCATGAAATGTTCCTGCACATGGATGGAGCCCGCATCGCCAACGCCGCCGCCAGTCTCGGACAAACTCTGCGCGAAGCCACGCGCGACCTCGGCGTAGACGTACTCTCCTTCGGAGGCACCAAGAACGGAATGATGGGCGGAGAAGCCGTTGTCTTTTTTAATCAACCCAATAGCCCCGGCCTGAGCCGCGATTTCCTCTACCTCCGCAAACAAGGCATGCAGCTGGCCTCAAAAATGCGCTTCATCGCAGCGCAATTCGAAGCTCTGCTCACGAACGACCTCTGGCGCCGCAGCGCCGAGCACGCCAATCGCATGGCCCGCCTGCTGGAAAAAGAAGTCCGCCGCATCCCCGGAGTCAAAGTAGTCTGGCCCGTCGAAGCCAACGGAGTGTTCGTCCAAATCCCGCGCCACGCGGTCGAAAAAATCAAAGCCCGCTACTTCTTCTACATGTGGATCGAAGAAGAATGCATCGTCCGCTGGATGTGCTCCTTCGACACCACCGAAGAAGACGTCCGCGATTTCGCCCAGGTGGTAGCCGAAGCCGTCAAAACCTAAACTCATCCGGCGACAGCCGCCCCTCGGCTGTCCCGGTCCGAGCGAAGCTCGACCGGCCCGTTCCCAACTGCCGGAAACCACACCCCCGCCCCGTTCTTGATATTGATTTTTCGCGTACCATTGACTAAATTTGCCGCAGTCCCCAGCTGCGCGTTTGACTCGGCCCTTCGGTCCCAGGAGCTTTCATGAAAGCGAAGTGGTTCGGCACGGTAGGCCTCATACTCGTCGCGATCTCGCTGCTCAGTGTTTCCAGTTGCGGGGACCCGCAGGAGCTAACTTCCATCGAAATCCAACCCACCACCGAAACCGTCGGAGCCTCAAATATCCCCGTACCCGCCGATGCAGGGTTCCAGGTGCAACTAAGAGCTCTGGGCACCTACGTCCACCCTCCGGTGACCAAAGACATTACCAGCCAAGTCACATGGGCGTCGAACACGCCACAAATGTTCACCGTTAACTCCGCAGGCCTGTTGACCGCTACAGGGCAAGCCTGCGGCGGAACTTTGGTTTCGGCGACTGTCACCACCAACGCTGATGGGTCAGGCGTTTCCTCGTCCGGCGCAGCGGTAACCGGGTACATGACTGCGGATCTAGTCTGCTATACGGGCGGAGCCGGCGGATCGGAGCCGATCCTGACCGTAACTTTCCTTGGAAGCGGGACCGGAACCGTAACCAGCTCCACTTCAGGTTTCAGTTGCGCGAGCGCGGCGATTAGCTGCGTCGACAGTTTTCCGTCCGGTACGACCGTCACTCTGACTGCCACTCCGGTCGCGCCATCCACATTTGGCGGTTGGTCTGGCGGTTGCACTGGAACCTCCACCTGCGTTCTCGTGCTGCAAGCAGACACCACTGTGACTGCCGAGTTTGATTGAGGTTGTGGACGCCGGGACTGAAGCGGCGCGGTCGCCCTCACTCCGTCTCGCCCAGCATCTTCCCCAGCGTAGGTTTATGTTTCTCCGGTTTCTTCTTTTTCTCCAGCACCACTTGCCCCGACGGAGGCGCACCCACACGTTCCCGCGCCAACTCCTTCACCGCCGTCACCGCACTAAACCGCTTCGCTTTTTTCTTCCTGGCCATCTTCTCTCGACCGTCGCTTCCATGTTGCCATAGCTTGTAGCTCACAAACCTGCAATAATTGTCTTTCGCGGTTGGATCGCCGTGGCTGCGGGAGGAATATTCCGGTCCACGACCGACGAAGGCTATCAACGAACTGGCCAACGACGACCGACCCCACGACGACTCTTATGGAAGAACGCGAATTTTTCGACGAACGCCAGGAAAAGAAACCGGCGAACCTGAACTGTCCTCACTGCCATCAGGCCGCAGAATACGAAGTCACTTGGCTGGTCCGTACCAAGAAGCGCCAACTCGCCGGCCGCGCCGACGAACGCGACCGCGCCCGCTTCGCCAAAGCCCGCAACTACATGGTCCGCAAAGACGACGTAATGGCCTGCAAAAATATGCGCTGCCGCAAGCGCTTCGACATCACCGGCCAGTCAGTCGTCATCACCGAGTAGCACTGAACATTCAGCCAGCATCGCTCCACTCACTGTTGCTCAGGATTTCCTTCGAGTACCTTTGTGCTCTTAGTGGTAAAAGGTCTTCGAACCGACCCACTACTGTCTGAACACCGTGTGCCGAATCCTACCCGCTGATTTATACTCTCGTGTTCGCCCTCTGGAGTCATAATCTTGAAGATCCTGGTCTGCATGAAGCAGGTGCCGCAGAAAGACGCCCCGCTCAAGCTCAACGAAACCGGCACCTGGATTCGCGACGAAGTCCCCTACGAAGTCAACGAGCCTGACGCCTTTGCCCTCGAAGAAGCTCTGCGCCAGCGCGAAAAGCACACCGGAGAAGTAGTCGTAATCACCAGCGGCCCCGCCCGCGCCCAGCAAGTGTTGCGCGAAGCCCTGGCCAAGGGCGCGGACCGCGCCATCCATCTCGAGGACAACGCCTTCGTCGGCCTCGATGCCTTCAATACCGCCAAAGCCTTCGCCGCCGCCATCAAAGACGAAAAGTTCGACCTCATTTTCACCGGCCTGCAATCCGACGACTACGGCTACGCCCAAACCGGCGTCATCCTGGCCGAGTTGCTGGGCTGGCCGCACGCCACCATCATCATGCACATCGAAAAAACCGACGGAGGAATCCGCGTGAAGCGCGAACTCGAAGCTGGATACTTCCAGTTCGTCGACATGCCGCTGCCCTCGGTGCTGACCATCCAATCCGGCATCAACAAACTGCGCTACGCAACGCTAATCGGCATCAAGCAAGCCAAAAATAAACCGATGAGAAAAGTGCCGCTAGCCGAAGTGCAGTCCGCAATCGGCGAGAATCTACAGAAAATCGAACGCCTCTACATCCCGCAGAAAACGAAGAAGACAGAAGTCATCGAAGGCCCCCCAGCCGAAATCGCAAAAAAACTAGTAGACAAACTACGCAACGAGTTGCGCGTGCTGTGACCGCCTGTGTGGGGACAGTGCCTGTGTGGGGACGGGCACTCTTGCCCGTCCGAGCCGAGCAAAGCTCGGCAGTGTTGAACTGAGAACTGACAACCAAGAACTGAGAAT
Source organism: Candidatus Sulfotelmatobacter sp. (assembly GCA_050014115.1). GTDB lineage: Bacteria > Acidobacteriota > Terriglobia > Terriglobales > Acidobacteriaceae > Sulfotelmatobacter. The sequence goes on from JBEKDY010000122.1 coordinate 8,497, forward strand.
TGGTTTCTATGCCCGATACCATCCTAGTCATCGTCGAACAACGCGAATCCAAACTCAATCGCGTCTCCTGGGAAACCATCACCGCCGCCCAGGCCATCGCCGCCGCCACCGGATGGCCCCTCGAAGCCGCCGTAGTCGGCGCCAGCGTCAACACGCTGGCCGCGGAAGTTGCCACAAAAAAGCTCGCCAAAGTCTACGCGGTCGAGTCCCCGAAGCTCGAGCCCTACACGCCCGATGCCTTCGCCGCCGCGCTCAAACAGTTCCTCACCGCAAAGCAGCCCAAGCTGGTGCTGATGCCGCACACCTATCAGGTTCGCGACTTCGTCCCCAAACTCGCCACCGCCATGGGACGCACCGTAATCAGCGATTGCATCGGATTCAAGCACGAAAACGGCAAACTCACCTTCACCCGCCAGATGTTTCAAGGCAAGCTAGCCGCCGACGTCAGCTTCACGTCAGACGCACCCTGGTTCGCAACTTTCCAGAACGGCTCATTCCGCGGCGACAAAGCTGAAGCCGGCGCAGCCGCGGCCCCGGTCGAAGCAGTAGCCATCACAATCGCCGACGACATAATCCGCACCAAGCCGCAGGAAGTTTTCAAAGAAGTGAAGCAAGCCGTCGATCTCACGCAAGCCGAAATCATCGTCTCCGTCGGTCGCGGAATCAAAGAACAAAAAAATATCGAAATGGCGAAGCAACTCGCCGACGCTCTCGGCGGAGAACTCGCCGCCTCCCGCCCCATCTGCGACTCCGGCTGGCTCCCCATGGACCGCCAGGTCGGCTCCTCCGGCCAAACTGTCGCGCCCAAACTTTACCTCGCACTCGGCATCAGCGGCGCCATTCAGCACATTGTCGGCATGAAAGGCTCAAAAGCCATCATCGCAATAAATAAAGATTCCGAAGCCCCCATCTTCGAAATCGCCGACTACGCCGTGGTCGGAAATCTATTCGACATCGTCCCGCCGCTGATTGAGGAAGTGAAGAAAGCGAAGGCGGGAAGCTGAGGGCACCAATTTTTTCAATTGACCATTATATTGACCACTGGTTAAAATAGTGGTCATGAAAGATATTCCTATCTCCAAGTTCAAGGCCCAATGTCTCGGGCTTATCGAACAGGTTCACAAGACGCGCCAACCCTTGCGCATCACGCGCCATGGCCGTCCGGTGGCTGAAGTAGTCCCGGCAGGCCCCGACCGGAAACGAAAGTTCGTTGGCGACATGGTAGGGACCGCGGAGATCGTCGGCGATATCGTTTCACCCATCATCGATCTGGAAGACATCGAGGCCTACCGCGATTGAATCTGCTTCTGGATACGCACATCTGGATTTGGAGCAAACTTGAGCCAGCACGCCTGGGTAGGCGCGTGCGTGCGGAGTTGTCGAAGTCCGATAACGAGCTCTGGCTGTCACCGGTTAGCGTGTGGGAAGCTCTGTCTCTCATGCAAAAGGGCCGCATTCGCGTGGACAACGCTTTCGTCTGGGTCGAGTCCGCAGCCGAGCAGATGCGCGAAGCGCCGCTGACCCAGGAAATTGTGCGTGTCGGCATGGCCCTGCCTCTGCCGCACGCAGATCCCGCGGACCGATTCCTCGCCGCCACTGCCAAGGTGCTGAAGCTGACGCTGGTAACCGCGGACCAAAGATTGCTCGGCCTCGGGGAAATCGCGACCCTGGCCAACCGCTAGGCGACGCCAGTCGTTCTATGCGTGTGAATCCGTGGCGAGAATCGTAGCTAGACGGCCTTCTCCTTAGCAATCGCTGCCGCCGCAATCTGCGCCACGTCCAACAACTCCGGCGGAGTGCTCGTCGCCGCCGCCAGCCCATCCCTCAGCATCGAATTGCAGAACGGACACGCCGCCGCCACCACGCTCGCCCCCGTCGCCACCAACTCCTCGGCCCGCTCCAGATTCACGCGCTTGCCGGTTTCTTCTCCCAGAAACATCAGCCCGCCGCCGCCACCGCAGCAGAAGCCTCGTTCCCGCGCCCGCGGCGGATCCACCACCCGCCCGTAACGCGCAATCACGTCCCGCGGCTCGTCATAAACGCCGCGATAGCGCCCCAGATAACAGGCGTCATGAAACACCGTCTTCTTCTGTTCGTCATTGCCGCCGCCCAGCGGCAGCTTGTCGCGATAGCGGTCCATCAGTTCCGTGTGATGTTCAATCTCAACGTTCCCGCCGTGTTCCTTCCAGTCCTCGCCAATCGTGCGCACGCAATGCGGACAAATCGAAACCATCTTCTTCACGCCCCCCGCGCGAATGTTTTCCAGATTCCCCTGCGCCAGTTCCCCGAACAAATAATCGTTGCCCAGCCGCCGCACCGGATCTCCGCTGCATTTTTCCTGCCGCAAAACCCCGAATGTAACGCCCACATGCCGCAGCACTTCCACCAGCGCCAGCAGAATCTTCCGCCCATTCGGATCAAACGATCCCAGGCACCCCATCCAGAGGCAATATTCCTGCGTGCCATCGAAATACGGCAGCCCATTTTTTTCGATGAACTTTTCCCGGTCGGACGGCGGAAATCCCAGCGCGTTCCCCTGCCGCTCGAGCGTCACAAACAACTCGCTGCCATGAGAGTTGTCCCACTTGCCGGTATTCACCGCCCCGCGCCGCAGCCCAATAATCATCGGCAAATGCTGAATCCCCACCGGACATTGAAACTCGCAAGCCCCGCACGTGGTGCATTGAAACGCCGCCTCCATCGAAATATATTTCCCCAGCAGCGGCTCGCTGCTCTTCGGTCCAAACTCGTCCAGATAATGCCGCTCCCCCAGAATAATTTCTTTGGGATTTAAGATTTTGCCCGTAGTGTTCGCCGGACAATGTTCCGTACACCGTCCGCACTCCACGCAGGAATAAGCTTGCAGCGCCGCGATCTGCGTAAGGTCTTTCCCCTCGACCAACCCGAAATCTTCATCTCCCACCAGCGGCGGAATCTTGCTGAACCCGTCGCGCTCCAGAAAAATCGTCACCGGACTCAGCACCAGATGCATATGCTTGGTGCTCGGAATCAACGGCAGAAAAACCAGCAACACCACCGTATGCGCCCACCACCAAGCCCACCCCGCGGCAGTTCCTTCGACGACAAAAAACGAAGCCAGATACGTAACCATCAACGCAAAGATCAAAAACGCAATCAGCCCCGACTCCGGCGAAAGCGGCTCCAGCCACTTCGGACGAATCACGAATCTCCGGAACGCCAGCCCCGCAATCGAAATTGCCACCGCCACCGCGAACACGCCCGCAGTCAAAAAATAACCACGCCCCCAAAAGCTATCCCGCGAGAGGAACGCAAAACCCATGCCGATAGCAAAGTGATTCAGCGTAACCAGCGCAAATACGCAGAACCCCCAGAACACAAAGGCATGCGCCAGCCCCGGCAGCGGCCTCTGCGCAATCACCAATCCCTGCGCCGCCACTTCCCACAGCACCTTGCGAATGCGCGGCCCAATCGGCCTCAACTTGAAATCAGCGTCCGGCTTCGCCGCCAAAATAATCCGCAGCGCCCGCCCAAACTTCCGCCCGAACAGAACCGCAGAAACGATGATGCCAACCAGCAGGACAACTCGCCCCGGCCAATTCATGAATGAAGTCTCCCGAGAACCAGACAGTCTACTCCAGACTCCGTAAGTGACGGGGGCTTACGTCGGAACGAGCGCCTCACGGAGGATCAGACTACGGATTGTCGCCGAGTTCTCCCGTTGCAGTCAGCATTCGCTTGCCGTGAATCACCGCAGCGATCACAACCTCGTCATCCTGCAGACGGTAAATAAGGCGATAGCTGTACACCACCAATTCGCGGACTTTCTCGTCGTCGAATTCAGGGACCTTGCGCCCGGCGCGGGGAAACTTCGCCAGCATCTGGGTCTGGTTGACAACTTTCTTGACCACAATGCCTGCGTAGGTGGGCGAATCGGCAGCAATGTAGTCGGCGATGGCTTCGACGTCCTGAAGCGCGCGCCTCGACCAAGCTACTCGGTGAGCCATTTGCTCAGGCGAGTCTCGACTTCAGCCTGGGAGAGTGTGCCGTTGACGCGGGCATCTTCGAGCCCTCGGCGCACCTTGTCGAGTACGTAGAGGTGGTATTGAATGTCCTCGACGGAAGCGTCATCCGGGAGTTTGTTCAGCAGCAGTTCAACGTCGTGCTTACTCGTGCTCATGACTGTTCCTCACTAAGGATACCACTGCGTGGTTTCACGCTGCCAAGCGGCAGTCGCTGGCCGCTTGGCGTGATAGCATTCCCGCCATGCGCTCCCGCACCATGGTCTTCGCAGCCCCAACTCTCCTCGCACTCACTGCCCTCGCCCAGCAGCCCGCCCCGCCCGCCATCCCCTCCACCGCCTCCCCCAGCCTCGACCAATACCGCGCCTCGCGCATCGCCATCTACACCGACGACTTCGGAGAACTCAAACGTTACCGCGATGCAGACGCCGCTCTTAAGCCACCCGCGGCGAACGAGAATCGAGTCGTGTTCCTTGGCGACTCCATCACCGATTACTGGAAGCTGGAAGACAATTTCCCCGGCAAGCCCTATCTCAACCGCGGCATCGACGGGCAGACCACTCCCCAGATGCTGGTTCGCTTCCGCCAGGACGTGATCAACCTGCAGCCCAAAGTCGTCGTGATCCTCGCCGGAACCAACGACGATATCGAGGCCAACTACGCATCCATGGCCGAGTTGGCGCGCCTGCACCACATTCGAATCGTCTTTGCCTCTCTGCTTCCGGTGAACAACTACACGGACGATGCGAAGGAGTCGTTCGCCCTGCGTCCGCGCGAAAGAATCCTGGCTCTAAACACCTGGCTCAAGGATAACTGCGCGAAAAACGCACTCGTCTATCTCGACTACTTCTCCGCCGTCGTCGACGACAAAGGCATGCTGAACCGCAATCTTTACGACGAGGGACTGCATCCGAACGCCGCCGGATACCAAATCATGGCGCCGCTCGCAGAACAAGCAATCGCGCAGGCGATGGCCGGCAAACCGTGATTGGGCTTAATGGAACGACTCTTCAGCGATTTTCAGCGTCATCGTAGAACAGTTTTCAATGTTTTCGTGATTACGCCAAGGACAACCACATGAAATCATTTCGCAACTCCCAGACCCTCGCGTTAGTTCTCCTCCTCACCCTCTCCGCCCTGGCCCAGCAATCCGCTCAAACAGCACAGCCCTCCCCGCCCGCCATCCCCACCACCGGCTTCGCCGGCCTCGACCAATACCGCGCCCGCCGCATCGCGGTTTTCACCGACGATTTCGGACAACTC
>JBEKDY010000123.1:0-18074 GCA_050014115.1 Candidatus Sulfotelmatobacter sp.
CCCATTGCAACAAGGTGACATGTCATCCTCCACGTGGATGTTCGTGCGCCCGCACTGGTTCATGGGGCGCCGATGAAAAGTTAGTGATTGGCCGAGATAAGGATTGGCTTCCTAGGAAACGAGAGATTGTATCGCACCACGGCATGAAAACGGAAGCACGTACTTGGCGACGGCCTAACAGGAGCAATTTTCGACGAGCTCGGAGTCGTCTCAAATTGAAATGGCGGCGTTGCGCCCCGCCCAGCATGGTAGGCGTTGCCGCAGCCTTATCTGGGCCATCGGTAGTGGCTCAACTTGGAATTTCTTCGCGTACTTTGCGCGAAGAAACTCAAATTGAGCCACTACCGGGCCATACTGCAGCTTGCCCCGCCGGAAGCCAGCCGCGTATCGTGGTAGTTCGTCCTAAGTAGTTAGTCCCGATTGACGAGGCCGGGGAGATAAAGGCAAGCATGCGACAAGAACGTGTCCTGATCGTGGAAGACGAGGAAAACGAACGCTCCGGCCTGGCCGAAATCGTGACTTCGTGGGGCTATCGCGTAGAGACCGCAAGCGACGGGGTCGAAGGCCTGGAAAAGGCCACGCAGTGGTCCCCGTCGATCGTGATCACCGATCTCAAGATGCCTCGCATGGGCGGCATCGAACTGCTGGGTCACTTAGGGGAACAAGTCCAGACCATCGCCGTAGTGCTGGTCACCGCTCAGGGAACCATTGAGAGCGCGGTGCAGGCCATGCGCATGGGCGCTTACGATTACCTCACTAAGCCCATTGACACCAACCGCTTGCGCACCATGCTGACCAACGCGTCCGCACTGCTGGGGACGCGGGCAGAGCTGGAAGCCACGCGGCGGAAGCTGCGCGATGCGGGATCGCTCGGCCGGTTGAGCGGAGCCTCGCGCAAGATGCAGGAAATCTTCCGGCTCATCGAAATGGTCGCGCCCAGCACCGCTTCCGTGCTGATTACAGGCGCCAGCGGCACGGGCAAGGAGCTGGTGGCGCGCACGATTCATGACCTGAGCCCGCGAAAGGACCGTGTTTTCGTCGCCATCAACTGCGCCGCCATTCCCGAAACTCTGATCGAAAGCGAAATCTTCGGACACGAAAAAGGCTCGTTCACCGGAGCGATGGAACGGCGCACCGGCTGCTTCGAACTCGCAGAGGGCGGAACGCTTCTGCTCGACGAAATCGGCGAGATGCCGGTGGCCACGCAGGCGAAACTGTTGCGCGTTCTGGAAGACCGCAAAGTGCGCCGCCTCGGCAGCCGCGTGGAAACGCCCGTCGATGTACGGGTGCTGGCAGCAACCAATAAAGTTCCAGAAGAGGCCGTGGCCCGGGGCGAACTGCGCAGCGATCTTTACTATCGCCTCAACGTCTTCAACATCCACATGCCGCCGCTCCGCGAACACAAAGAGGACATCCAGGACCTGGTGCAACTGCTCCTCGGCGAGATGAGCACGAAGCACACGCGGAAAGTGGCAGCGGTCAGCGAGGCCGTGCTCAACCTGTTCAACGGTTATTCGTGGCCGGGCAATGTTCGCGAGTTGCGCAACACGATTGAACGCGCCGTGATTGTCTGTGACGGAGGCATGATCGAGACAAAACATTTGCCTCCGGGCTTCGGGCACGCCCCGCTACGCAGCGGATCGAACGATCCCGACGCCGTCCGTCTGGGAGTAGGCACAACGGTGGAAGAAGCGGAGAGACTACTGATCCTGAAAACTTTGGAAGCTACCAGCAACAACAAAACGCGGGCCGCCGAGATCCTCGGAATCAGCTTGAAAACCCTGCATAATAAGCTGAAGGAATACGGCAGCGCCGCAGCCGAAGCGACTTCAAGCAGGGAGGAAGAAATGCAGTAGCTAGTAGCTAGACGCTGGCGTTTCTCCATTCTCATGATGCGACGAAAGATCATTATCGTGTTGACCATCACATTCATGGTTACGCTGATGGTGACGTCGTTTTCCCTGCTGTATTTGTCTCAGATTCTCCGCCTGCGCCTCACCAACGCCTACGAGAGCAGCACACGCCTGGCTCAACAGCTGGCTTACACGATAGAGAACGATGTGCCCGACCTTACGAGCACCCCGATCGATACCAGCGATCCGGTAGCGTTGCGCAAGGCATTGACGGACTACTTGCCGACGGACGTGAACCTGCTCAACAATCTGGAGTCAGCGGTGGGCAACTGGCCATTTGTCTATGACGCTTCCATCGTTAGCGTCGACGGCAAAGCCCTGATTCACACCAATGCGAGCCTGACGGGGAAAATCGTCCCTCCGCGTACCGATTTCAGACAAGTGCTGAAGGCTCGCCTGTGGGACCAACCTCGTCTGGTCTACCGCCCCGGCGTTTACGACGTCACGTACCCGCTCCTGCTCAACGGATCAGACTTCGGCACAATCCGCATCGGAGTTTCCACGGTCTTTCTGCAGAGCGAGTTGACGCCCCGTCTGCTGCACGCGGTTTATTTTTCGATCGCCTCGATCTTTGTATCGCTGTTTCTGGCGGCAGGAATTTCCAATCTCGCGCTCGGACCCCTGAGGGCCATCAACCGCAACCTCGACAGCGTGGGCGCAGGCGACGCTGCGCTCACTGGCGACGAATCAGGCCACGACGAATATGGCCTTGTCACCCTCAAGATCGCCAACCTCGGCCGCCAGGTGCGCGACACCAAGGAGATTTTTTCCGCGCTCAAGGACAACGTCGACCAGCTCATGGCCAAGCTGCAGGACGGCTTGATGCTGTTTGCTCGCGATTTGCGCGTGGTGCTGGTCAGCGCCCCGGTGGAGCGCTTTCTGGGCCGTCCTCGCGGAGAACTTCTCGGCCACACTGTGGCCGAGGTGTTTACTCGCGATTCGGTTCTGGGCGCAATCGTGCTCGACGCTTTCGAACGCAAGCGTCCGCTTTTGCAGCACGAGATCGAGCTCCCGGATGGGCGCCGCATTCAGGTGTCGCTGGATTTCGTGCAGGAAAGAACCACGCAGATTGGCGCACTGCTGATCATGCGTGACACCGAATCGGTGCAGCGCCTGGGTGACGAAATTGAATTGTCGCGCCGCCTCTCTGCCAGCGGACGCCTCACCCGCGGCGTTGCTCACGAAGTGAAAAATCCCATCAACGCCATCGTGCTGCATTTGCAGCTCCTGCAAAACAAGCTGGCACATACTGAACCCGATGCCCGCCGGCACATGGACATCATCGACAGCGAAATCCGGCGGCTCGATCGCGTTGTTCAAACCCTGGTGGACTTCACCCGTCCCCGCGATCTGCATCTGGAAGAAGTCGATCTCCGCCGTTTGCTGGAAGAGGTAGCGATGCTGGCTTCTCCAGATGCGGAGCAGCATGGCGTCACCATCGAGCGAACGGTGCCGAACGAACCGTTGCCCATCACGGCGGATATCGACCTCATGAAGCAGGCGCTGCTCAACGTGGTGCTCAACGGCATTCAGGCCATGCCCAAGGGAGGGTCGCTCACCATCTCGTCACAGCGCATTGGCGATGCCGTGATCGCGGAAGTTTGTGATCGAGGCTGCGGTATTCCTCACGACCTGCACGAAAAAATCTTCGAACTCTACTTCACCACCAAGAAAGACGGCAGCGGCATGGGCCTGGCCTACGCTTATCAGATTCTGCAGTGGCACCACGGCTCGTTGGAGTTCGAATCGCGCGAAGGCGAAGGCACGACTTTCCGGTTTCACATCCCCGCAGCCCCCGGCGCTGTGGAAACGGGGCAGGAACCGTCGGCGCATTCAGTGCCGGAGTTGTCGAAGCCCGCAGGCTAAAATCGTACCGGCGCCTCGGTAGCAGTCGCATCATTCCCACAAAAGATTGTCATTCCGAACGCCGCGTTTTTCATCGCGGCGGAGGAATCTCAATCTTCCCCGACGCCGCGCGCCAGCCAAAGCATCTGGCCGTAACGAGCCGGCAAACTCGGACCACCACCGACCACGTCTTTCCCTTCACGAAAGATGACAAGCTGCAAAACCAGAGTAGAATACTCGTGGCTGCACCAGCACTCTGCTTGGGACCCTGGCATGACTCTGGCCGTACTACTTTCCCTCTGCATATTTTGTTCGGGACCGGCGACGGCCGGTGCTCGCGCCTGGACGCAGTCGGACCAGGATCCGGCTCAGGTTAAGCCGGCGGACTCGTCAACCGCATCCGCCCAGAGCGACAGCGCGCCTCAGGCCCAGGCGCCTCCCGCCACGAACAATAACCATCCTGCTTCCGACTCGTCATCTGTGCCGAAGAAGGCGCCTGCAGCCGCGAAACGCAGGCCACAAAGCAAGCCGAAGAATACTGCCCCTTGCATCGCCGCCGCGAACGCCAAAAGGTCGCCCAAGGGAAGCCGACCCGATCCGGCGATGGCGGCCAGTTCCGGATCAGCAACCGCTTCTGCTACGGCAGACCTTCCTCCATGTCCGCCAGCGAAAGTGGTTGTTCGCAACGGAGGAACGGCCGAGGGAGCGGTGCAGCTCACCGGTGGCGCTGCCACGGCAAAAAATTCTCCCCAGCGTGCCAACACCGAGCGGCTACTGGCCTCCGCCGAGGAAGAATTGAAAACGACGGCTGGGCGTCAGCTGGATGCCGCCCAGCAGGAGACGGTGAAGCAAATCCACCAGTACGAGACACAATCAAAAACGGCTCTGCAGGCCGGAGATATGGAGCTTGCTCACAATCTGGCGGTAAAGGCGCACTTGCTGGCGGATCAACTGGTAAAACCGCAACCATAATTCCGATTGCTGATTTCTTGATTGCTGATTGTTGATTGAAACCACCAGACGCGAGAGCTCTTAAATCAGCAATCAGCAATCAACAATCAGCAATCAGCAATTGCGTTCGGCGACTCACTTCCCCTTCGCCCGAGCAGCATTTACCTTATTGAGCAAATCTTGCGACATGCTCTGCACCGGGCCGGCAATCTTTACGCCTTCCATCAGTACATCGCGCGCTTCCGTGTTTCTGCTCAGCTTGGCATAGGCGAAGCCCAGGCGGTATAGCACAATGGCATACTGCACATCGTTCTGTCCTTTGAGCAAACCAGCCGCCGATTTCAGTTCTGGGATCGCGGCCGCCGTTTTTTCCTGCTTCATGTATGCATAGCCTAGCGTGGAATGCGCAACCCCAGCGGAGAGCTTGCGCGTTGTGTCCGCGTCGGCGGCATCCGGATTGGCCACCGCGATCGCCTTTTGCGCATAGCCAACAGCTTTGGCCGCGCTGCCGGGTTTGGCATCTTCCGAATAGAAACTGGCCAGCTCCAGCAACGCCACCAGCGAGTTGGGATTCGTCGCCAGGGTTTTTTCGCAATACGCGACCAGTCGCGGCATATCATTCAACTGTCCTGGCCCCAGGGTCTCCATCGCGTAGCTCGCCACCTGGTCCTTGAACTTCGATTCCGGATACGTGGCCGAAAACTTCTCGATGTAGGTCATGCGATTGTGAGGATCGGGTTCGGTTTGAATCGCGTTGAACCCGGACGTTTCCAGAAATTCGCAACTACTCTGCGCCGCAGTTTTTTCCTCGGCCGCCTGGCGCGCAAACTCCTCGTCGCTCACGCCTTCAGGCTTGGCCCCTTTGCCGATCGAAGCGCAAACTTCGCCGCCCTTCACCGCGTAATCCAGCAGCTTGGCGTTGTTCTTGGATTGCTGCGCCATGCTGGCCTGCCCAACCAGAATATCGAGGTTGTGCGGCGAACCAGCCAGCGCCTTGTCCCCGTAATCGAGTCCCTTCTGAAAATCTCCGGACGCCTGGTACGCCTGCGAAATCTGCCAGTTGCCATACGCCACGGCGGCCGGATTTGACGCATATTTCTGCACAAAGTCAGCGTACATGGCCAGCTTCTTCGTCGCGTCCTGCTCGCTGGTAATGGCCTGCAAGTCGTGATCCTCCGGAGTGCCCGCGGCAATCACAATGTGGTCGACCTGCGCCTCGGACGGAACCTTCGCCACCAAGCCCACAAATATGACGGCCCACACCAGCCACCTGCCGTAGCCTCTCATCGTTCTCCCTCCGTAACCCGTAGCAGTCGCGTCTCTCTACAGAGTTTCAATCCCGCAGCAGGCGAATCCTAGCGCCGAACGCGCCGTCACGCAAGAGCCGAGGCCACCAGGCAAAATTCGCCACGGAGGCACTGAGACAACGAGAAGAAACCCCAAGAAGGTTTCCTCCGTGTCTCAGTGCCTCCGTGGTGAATTCGCAGCTCCTCGGCTAAAGTAATTAAAGATGCGTTCCATCCTCGGCCAACGTCCCTTGCGTTTCGTGTTCGCGGCCAACGTGATCTCCATGCTGGGCAGCGGGATGAACTCCGCAGCGGTGGCCTGGTACGTGCTCAAGGCCACGCACTCGGAAATGGCGCTGGGTATGTTCGCTGTTCTGCAAACTATTCCGGCGATACTGATGCTCCCTTTCACCGGAGTCATCATCGACCGCGAAGATCGGCGCCGCCTGGTGATGTGGCTCGACGCCGTGCGCGCCATCATCATCGTAGCTGTGGCCATTCTCGCGTTTCGCCACCGCGTGCAGGTCTGGCAACTCTATCTGATGAACACCCTGGTCGCCGCTGGCTTCTGGATGTTCTGGCCGACCATCACCGCGCTCATTCAGGAACTCACGCCCGAGGGCGAGTTCGTGCAATCGAATACTTTCCTGCTCGCCGGTGTGCAAGGTGGATGGCTGATCGCCGGCGCGCTCGTCGGCTTCATGTACGACCACATCGGCCTCGGGGGCGTGCTGCTGATTGATGTGTCGACTTACGTGGTCTCGTTCTGCTGCTACTTCGCCGTGCGCAAAGGACGGCACGTTGTCCTCCGGCCCGAAGAACTGCGAGCCGATATTCTCGCCGCCGAAAATCAATTCGAACGTTTCTGGCTCGAAATGCGCGAGGGATTGCACTTCCTTCGCGATCATCGCTCGGTCGTGCTGCTGGGAATCAGCTGGGCTCTGTTTCTGGGCGCCATGATCACTGGAGTTGTCGTAAACCCGTCATTGAGCGAACGCGTTTTTCACGCCGGCGCCAAAGGCTACGGCTGGCTGAATGCCGGCTGGGGCACAGGCGCCTTTGTCAGCGCGCTGTATGCCCCAGCAGTGATCGCGCAACTCGGCGGACGCCGCGCCGTAGCTTTTTCCATGGCCTTGCTCGCGGTCTGCGTCGCCTGCGCTCCCATCTCGCAATTCCTGTTTATCGCGATCATGGTGTATTTCATCATGGGGTCGGCCCGCGGCGTTGGCGGCGTAGCCATGAATACCAGCCTGATGGAGATGGTTCCGCAACATCTGATGGGCCGCGTACAGAACTCTTTTTATTTTGCCGGGACATTTCTGCAACTCGTCCTCGCACTCGTAGTAGGCGCAGTCGCGCAAAAAGTAAGCCTGGTGCTCGCCTTCGGGATCCTCGGCTGCACGTACGGCCTAGCCTTCGTAGCCGCGAGCTGGCCTGTGGGCGCGGCAGCACCGATCGAGGAAACCGTGGAGGTAAGTCAGAAGTAAGAAGTCAAAATGCAGAAGCGGTCTTCACTGCCGCATTTACATTCTTCATTCTGCATTCTGACTTCTGACTTTTCTCCCGGCCTGTTATCCTTCCCATTCCAAGGAGCCTCCCATGTCTTCTGACTTGCAGGGCCGCACCGCCGTGGTTTTCGGAGTCGCCAACAAGCGCTCGATTGCCTGGTCCATCGCCCAGGGATTGCACGCCGCCGGCATGAAGATGGCCATCACTTACCAGAACGAGCGCCTGGAGCAGGAAGCCAAAGATCTCATCCTCTCGCTGCCCGGCGCCGAAGCCTACATGTGCGACGTCAGCAAAGATGAAGAAATCGCCCGCCTCTTCGCCACGCTGAAAGAGCGTCACGGCAAGCTGCACGCCCTGGTGCATTCCGTGGCCTACGCCCCCGCCGACGAACTCAAGGGAGATTTCATCAACACCACGCGCGAAGGTTTCCGCGTAGCGCTCGATGTAAGCGTCTACTCGCTGGTCGCAGTCGCGCGCTCCGCCGCGCCGCTCATGGAAGATGGCGGCTCGATCATGACCATGACGTACTACGCATCGGAAAAGGTCGTGCCACGATACAACGTGATGGCGGTCGCCAAGGCCGGGCTCGAATGCTCTGTGCGTTATCTCGCCTACGAACTAGGAAAGAAAAACATTCGCGTGAACGCCATTTCCGCCGGCCCCATCAAGACCCTCGCCGCCCGCGGCATCGCCGGCTTCGGCGACATGCACAAAGCCCACGCCGAACGCGCCCCGCTGGGCCGCAATGTCGACGTAAACGAAGTGGGAAGCACCGGAGTCTTCCTGGCCTCGAACGCGAGCTCCGGCATTACCGGGGAAGTGATTTATGTAGATTGCGGATTTAACATCATGGGTTTTTGAAAACAACCTCTCCGGCAAGAGGAGGAAACCGATGTTTCGCCGTCGAACTAAAAGGTCGCTTCTGCTGTTCGTTCTCGCATCGTTAAACTGGGCGCACGCGCAACAAGAAGTTCCTAACGAAGTCTTCCGGCGGACTCTCCTCATTCGCAGTGGCAGCGAGATGGCAACAGCGTTCAAGTTCGATCAGGGCGGACGGGTATACCTGGTCACGACCAGGCATTTCGGGAAGAATCTGCCACTGAACAATGCGCTCATCCAGGTGTGGCACGGCCAGTGGAACGACCTTCAAACAGTGCGCACATTCTTCCCAGCTTCCAAAGACGTGGACCTCGCCATCCTGGAAACCGACGAGCGTATTGCAAAGCGTTACGCCGTTGCGAAGAGTTCGGAAGTGTTAACCACCGCACAACAGGTTTGGGTCATAGGATGGGTCGGCCCAACCCCGGGACCGAAGATGCCCGCAAACAGGCCCAAGCTCCCAGAAATTCCGTACGTCACAATTGGGACCATATCGGCAATCGACCCAACCAAGCCCGATTCCTTCGACATCCATCTCTCGTATCAGAAAGTTTACAATCTGCGACTTGCTGGAGGTCCCATCGTCTACTGGAGCCCCGCCCATCGAGACTACGAAATCCTGGGTGTCATCAAGAGGAACGAGCGTGACGCTGAATCGGTTTCGATCAACGGGCTCCCCCCGGAAGAAGTAGTGAAGTCAGGCATCATCGAGGGATATTTCATTGACGTCGTGGCGGAGACGATCAGTGCAAACCAGCACCCATAAAAGCATCGACGGGTGTTATCGCAATACTTCGTCGTTAGCCGTGTGAGCATTCCGCAAGCACCATAACCTAGCTGCTGATCTTGATCCTTCTCCCACTCTCCCCGTCCCTCTCCAGCGAAATCTCCACATCGCGCTCGCGCAGAAAGCGCGGAAATTTCTCTCCCCATTCGATCAGCAGAATGCTGTTCCCGTCGCGCAGATCATCAAGTCCAAGTGTCTCCAGCTCACGCGGAGTATCCACGCGATATAGATCAATGTGAAAAAGATTGGCGCGTGGCCCGCGATACTCGTGCACCAGAGTAAAGGTAGGACTGGTGACGTCTTCTTCGGCGGCTGCATCAAACGCGGCCGCGATCCCCTTGACCAGCGTGGTCTTTCCGGCGCCCAGATCGCCACGCAGCAGCACCAGCTTCGGGGGCGCCAGCAGTTCCGCCAGCGTGCGTCCGAAGGCGATTGTCTCCTCAGCAGATTGCGTGGTGATCTCTCGCGTCATCGAAACCAGTATAGCGAGAGTGCGCGCCCTTCGCGGCGGCGGCCGGGATCCAGCTCTACACGTTTCCGAGTGTGGAGAACGCGGTCGATTTCAGCCCCAGCAGATTCCGGTCGACCACATGGGCCAGAGACGAGCGCAGGCGGTGGTTGTCATCGTCCTCGAGCGCGACGAAACGAAAGGCTTGCAGAATGCCCTCCGTAGTTTTGCGCGTCGGGCTGAGGATTTCAGCCATGCCGTGCACGGGCCCGGATTGCGTCTGAAACGCGACTTCCACAAAATCGCCCTGCGACAGCGATTTATTCAGATGCAGCAGGCCGCCCGTGGCTGAAATGGTTTGGAGTTTTGCTCTGGTACGCCGGCCATCTTCTAATCGAATCGCAGCCAGGACAGAATCTCCAAGCTGGACTCGGGCCGCGCGCCTCGAAGGGTGCGGTTGGGGGAAGTGAGTCATAAGCCAACTGCAGCATGTCACGCGGTGCTATTGAGTAATAGATTACGCAAGCTCCTGTCCGGATTCCGCTCTGCTGGCCGGGTTTGGAGCCATGCAATCCCTGTGCTGCGAACCACATAGCGGGCAGTTACTATGTAGTTAATGTCCGGAAGGACAGTCGGCAGGCTCGCCCTTAATCACGGAAGATCACAGAATAAGACGAATTTAGACCTCTGTGCTCCCTTGTGACCCCTGCGGCAATGAGTTTAGGTTTTATTCCGTCTGACTTACTATGGCTGCGTCGATTTCCCGGAGGATCATAATGTCTCGCATCGCATCTTCTTTTTTATTCTTGCTCGCGTCGGCTGGAATCTTGTTCAGTCAGACTGTACCCGCGCATCCCCCGCTTCGCGTCGGCATCGTCGGCCTGGTTCACGGGCATGTGCACGGATTCCTCGGGCAATCGCGTCACAGCCCGGAGATTGAAATCGTCGGCGTGGCTGAACCGGACCGGCAATTGCTTGCCCAGGCCGGAACACGCTACAACTTTGACCGCGCGATATTGTTCACCGATCTGGAAGAGATGCTCGTCAAGGCACATCCCCAGGCCGTGCTGGTCTATACCAACACCTACGACCACCGCCGCGTGGTGGAGATCTGTGCGCGCCACGGCGTCCACGTCATGATGGAAAAACCGCTGGCCGTCAGCCTGGAAGACGCGCTCGCCATTCAGAAAGTGGCCCGCGAATCGAAAATTCATGTGCTGGTGAATTACGAGACCACCTGGTATCCCAGCAACCGCGCCGCCTACGACCTGGTGCAGGAAAACGCGCTGGGCGAAATCCGCAAAGTCGTAGTGCACGACGGCCACAATGGTCCCAAAGAAATTGGCGTGGAACCGGAATTTCTCGCGTGGCTCACCGATCCCAAACTCGATGGCGGCGGTGCCCTGTTCGACTTCGGATGTTACGGCGCCGACCTGATGACCTGGCTCATGCGCGGCCAGCGCCCCCAGACCGTCACCGCAGTCACGCAGCAGATCAAGCCCAATATCTATCAGCACGTCGACGATGAAGCAACCATCATTCTGACTTACCCCAGGGCGCAGGCCATTCTGCAAGCCTCGTGGAACTGGCCTTTTGGCCGCAAAGACATGGAAGTGTACGGCGAGACGGGATACGCGATCACCGTCCTTCGCGATCAAGTGCAGGTTCGTCGCGCCGGAGAAGATCAGGAAAAGGACGTCGATGCCAAGCCGTTGCCGGCACCGTATGACAACTCGCTATCGTTGTTGCGTGCCGTGGTGCTGGATGGGGCAGAGCCGGGCGGCTTGTCGTCGCTCGAAACAAACGTGACAGTGACGGAGATTCTGGACGCGGCGCGCCGATCAGCGGCTTCGGGTGCGACGATTCGCTTGCCGACCCGCTAAACGAGTTGGGTTCCCTCAAAATGCGCTGTCACTCTGAAACGCTCTGTCATCCTGAGCGGAGCATGTCGACGAGCGAAGCGAATCGACATGCGCAGTCGAAGGATCCCTATAAGCTGATCGCATGCCGACAGCGATCGAATCGCGACGCCGACTGGCAACACCTCACCCGCTCCAGCTAACCAATTTCTCCAGCGCAGTTTTCCGCGCCCGTCGAAACGCTTCCGGCAGTCCTTTCAGAAGATCAGTTGCAACCATCGAATGTTCCCCCACCGTTTCACGCATCACGTCTCCCGCCAACCCATGCAAGTGAACCGCAGCCAGCACGCCCGACAGCACACCCTGCGGATTCTGCGCCATCAACCCCGCAGCCATCCCGGTGAGAATATCGCCCGTCCCTCCCGTCGACATCCCTGGATTGCCCGTGGTGTTGACCCACGCTTCACCATCCGGCCGCACCACCAGAGTGCGATGTCCCTTGAGGACGACAATCACCTGGTGTTCGCGCGCAAATTTCCGCGAAACGCCCAACCGATCCGCCTGCACATCGGCGATGCTGCAACCCACCAGCCGCGCCATCTCTCCGGGATGCGGCGTAATCACCAGCGACCGACCGGCGCCATTTAATTCCTTGTTACGTCCCTCGAATGCGTTCAACCCATCGGCGTCCACCACAAGAGGACCGTTACATTCCGCAACTAGCCTCCGCACCTGCTCCGCGGTTTCCGCGTGACGTGAAATTCCCGGTCCAATCGCAACCACAGTTTTTTTCTCTATAAGTTCGTCGAGCTGCCCGGCAGCGGCCGCGGCGATGGATCCCGCTTCCGTCTCCGCCAAAGCCTCGGTCATCAATTCGGGATGGAATCCCGCAACCGTGGCCAGCACAGATTTTGCCGTGGCCACAGTCGAAAGCCCCGCTCCTGCCCGCAAGGCAGCCATTCCCGCCATAGCCACCGATCCCGCCTTGCCCAACGATCCCCCCACTACCAGCACATGCCCATAGTTCCCTTTGTTCGATTCCACGCGACGCGGCGCCACTATCTGCGCAATGTCCCGCGCAGTAATCACGTTGAGTTGTTGGGCGGAAACAATGGCTTCGTCCGGCGAGCCGATCTCGGCCACATACGTCGACCCCGCCGTCAGCAAGCTGAAAACGTGGGCGGGCCGCGCCGCAGTAAACGTGACAATCGCGTCCGCCCGCGCAATGGTTCCGGTCTGGGGGCTGGTGGCGTCAGCATCGGCTCCAGAGGGAATATCCACCGCGATCACGGGAGCCTGGCTCGCATTCAGGATCGCAATCGCGTCGGCATAAACCCCGCTCACCGGAGGCTTGAAGCCAGTGCCAAGAATCGCGTCGAACATCACCGCCGCGTCGCCCCGAAGGTCACTGGGTTCGGCCAGCAGGATAACCTGCAGCTTCCTTCCCTGCTGATGCAGCCGCCGCGCGGCCACGAAGCCGTCGCCGCCGTTGTTCCCCTTGCCGCAAAAAACCACAACCCGCCGCGCCGCCGCATGGTGAGTGAGAACGTAGTCCGCCACGGCCGCCCCTGCGTTTTCCATCAGCGTAAGCGACGGAACGCCGAAACGCTCGGTAGAAGCGCGATCAATAGCTCGCATTTCGGCGACGGTTACGATTTTCATAGGAATGTAGGGGCCGTCGGGTAGTGACACCTTCTTCGACTGACTATAAAACAAACAGGCCCTCCGCGTGTACGGAGAGCCCATCGGACTTACTAGCCACTAGCGACTAATCACTGGCCACTGCCCTTCTGCAGGGCCTGCACCCGGCTGTGCTTCACGCTGTAAGTGAAGTACACGATCAAGCCGATTCCAAGCCAGCCGACCAGCCGGATCCAATTCCACATTCCCAGGTTGAGCATCATGTATCCATTCGAGAGCACGCCCAGGATTGGCACCAGCGGCACCCACGGCGTCCGGAACGGCCGCGGCTGGCTGGGATTCGTATACCGCAGCACCATCACCGAAAGCGACACAATCACAAACGCCAGCAGCGTGCCGATGTTCACCATCTTCCCAATCTCTTCAATCGGCGTCACGCTGCCGACAATCGCGGCCAGCAGGCCTACCAGAATCGTGTTCTTCCACGGAGTCCGGAACTTGGGATGGATCGCGGCAAAAAACTTCTTGGGTAACAGCCCGTCGTTCGCCATCGAATACAGCACTCGCGTTTGTCCCAGCAACATCACCAGCATTACGCTGGTCAGCCCAGCCAGGGCTCCCAGCGTAATAATATTCGCCGCGGTGGTTAGACCGCGGTCCAGAAACGCAACCGCGACCGGCGCCTCGATATTAATCTGCTGCCAGTGCACCATCCCCGTCAGCACGCCGGCCACGGCAATATACAAGACTGTACAAATCGCCAGCGAGGCGATCATTCCAATCGGCAGGTCCCGCTGCGGATTCTTTGCCTCCTGCGCCGTGGTTGAAACCGCATCGAAGCCGATGTAGGCGAAAAATATGTAGGCCGCGCCCTGCCAGATCCCGCTCATCCCGTGCGGTGCGTACGAGTGCCAGTCCAGCCCCCAGTTTGCGCGGCTGATGTAGTGCGAGCCCAGCCCGATCACGAACAGCACCACCGAAACTTTAATCACCACGATCGCTGTGTTAAACCGCGCGCTCTCTTTAATGCCAACGACCAGAATCGCCGTGATCACCAGCGCGATTAGAAAGGCCGGCAAGTTAAATCCGAACTCCGTCCCAAACAAATGCGGCGCGCCCAGCAGATCGTGCGCCCGCTGCAGCAACTCCGGAGATTGCGCGCTCATGATCGCGCTCACTTTATCGAGGAATGTCTGCGTGCCGGCCACCAGAGTAGGGTCCGCAGCCTGCGCCATTTGCCGCGCGATAACATTTTCCGCGGTCTTCAGCGCCGTCCAGTGATCGTAGGCCAGCCACAACGGCATCTTGATGTGAACAATATTCAGCAGCTCGATAAAGTGATTCGACCACCCCGAAGAAACCGTGCTCGCCCCCATTGCATATTCCAGCGTCAGGTCCCACCCGATAATCCACGCCAGCAACTCGCCCAGCGTCGCGTAAGCGTAAGTGTAGGCGCTGCCGGCCAGCGGGATCATGGCCGCAAACTCGGCATAGCACAAACCGGCAAACGCGCATCCCAGCCCGGAGAGAACGAACGAAAGCGTGAGCCCCGGACCGGCATACTGCGCTCCCAGCCCCACCATCACAAAAATTCCCGCGCCGATGATCGCGCCCACGCCCAGCGCCGTGAGCTGAAAAACTCCCAACGTCCGTTTAAGGCTGTGCTCGCCCGTTTCGCGGGCCTCTTCCATCAGCAGGTTCAGCGGCTTGGTGGCGAACAGTTTTGCCATTCGTTTGGTTTCTCCTTGACGGTTACGTAGATCTACGACGGTTACGTGGATGTACGTTCTGCGCCCGCGTTCCGCGACCACGCGTAGTACACCGGAACGCCCAGCAGCACCACGATCAGCCCGGGCCACGTGAACTGCGGTTTGTAGCGCAATAGTACGACATCAATGAATAATGCCATCACAATATAAATCGCCGGCAGCACCGGATATCCAATCGCCCGGTAAGGCCGCGGGGCATTGGGCCGCGTCCGCCGCAGCACGAACAGTCCAACAATCGTCAAAACATAAAACACCAGCACCGCAAAAATAATGTAGTCGAGAAGCTGCCCGTAGCTGCCAGAAATGCACAGTACGCACGTCCATACCATCTGCACCATCAGCGAAACCACCGGCGTCTTGTAAGTGGGATGCAGCTTCGCCACATTGCGAAAGAAGAGCCGGTCTTTCGCCATCGCGTAATAAACCCGCGCCCCGGAAAGAATCAGCCCGTTGTTGCACCCGATGCTCGATACGATAATCGCCACCGCCATCATCCCGCCGCCCGCGCTCCCGAAAATCTGCGTCAGCACCGCCGTGGCCACGCGGTCTTCCGTCGCATACTGAATGCCGCGGTCAAGGATCGTCACGCCGCTGGGATCGCCATGTAGCGGCAGCACCATCAGATATACGAAATTACAGGCGATATAAAAGGCAATCACAATGCCCGTACCCAGCGCCAGGGACAACGGCAAGTTCCGGCTCGGATTCTTGATCTCGCCGGCCGTGAAGGTCACGTTGTTCCAGGCATCGGCGGAAAACAGCGACCCCACCTGCGCCACCGCGAGAATGGTCAGAACTCCAACCATCGCGATCGGACCACCGACTCCGACTTGCACGGGATGCAGAATCCACGGCATCGCACCCTGCCGGAAGTTCGACCCGAAGTTAGCCGCCATCGCATACGCGTTGCGCCCAACCGCAAAACCCAGCAGCATCAACCCAAACAGCGCCGCGACTTTTGCAAAAGTGAAAATGTTCTGGATCAGCGCTCCAAGTTTCACACCAAAAATATTGATCACCGAGAGCGCCACCACCAGCAGGATCGCCATCAGATTCTGCGTGTTGATGCCGACGTCCATATTGCCCAGCACCATGGGCCCCACATGAACCGGAGGAACTTTCCAGAGATGCAGAATCCAATGCGAAGAAGAAATCGACGGGAAGAATACTCCGAGGAACTTGCCGAAAGCCACGCCCACGGCGGCAATCGTTCCAGTCTGAATCACCAGAAACAGAGTCCAGCCGTAAAGGAATCCCCACAGCGGCCCCAGCGCTTCGCGCAGGTAAACGTATTGCCCGCCGGCCCGTGGCATCATCGCCGCCAGCTCGCCGTAGCTGAGAGCGGCCACAATCGTCATGAACCCGGCAACGCCCCACGCCGCAATCAACAGCAATGGCGAACCCACTTCTCGGGCAATCTCCGCCGAAACAATAAAGATTCCCGACCCAATCATCGACCCCATCACCAGCATGGTCGCGCTGGTCAGGCCAAGCCCCTTCACCAATTCTTGATCCTGATGACTGTGAACGTCCCAGTCGCTGGCAGCAGACGGTGGCGTTGTCGGTGTGCCCAGGGACCCCTCCTCCACGCACATCAAATTCTTGCCGCGCCGCCTTCGGGAAGGGCACGGCTTCAGCCGTGCCGCAAGAACCTCCCAAGGCAGTCGCAACGAGCCTGATTTAGAATCAACCGACTTTACCTTAAGATGCGAAAAAATTCCTCTGCTGATTTTCGGGGCTCGCGCAACAGGTCGGAGATCACCGCCACGGAATCCGCCCCGGCCGCAATCACCGCGGCCGCGTTCTCGCGCGTAATCCCGCCAATCGCCACCAGCGGCTTCCGGGTCAAATCCCGCGCCCGGCGCACCCCTTCAAGCCCCACCACCGGATCGGGCTTCTCTTTGCTCGACGTCGAAAAAACCGGCCCGATGGCAACATAGTCCGCCGAGCTGCGGTCTGCCTCCACCATCTGCTCCGGATTGTGCGTGGAAACTCCCAGCCAGCGCCCCGCGCCAATAATCCCCCGCACCGATTCCGGCGACAAATCGTCCTGCCCAACATGCACTCCGTCGAACTCCGCGGCCAGACACAAATCCGCGCGGTCATTCATAATCAACCGCACGTGTAGGTCGGGCACTCTTGTCCGACACCGCCGGCGCAGTTCCCGAGCCTGCTCGAGCATGACCCGTGGATTCCCGCCCTTGTTGCGGTATTGAAGGATTGCGCAGCCGCCCGCGGCGAGCCCTTCGGCATATGCGGAAATAGCCTGCGATGTCGGGAAGAAAGCAACGTCAACGACAGCGTAGAGCCGCGGAAGCTGAATCATTTCTCCCATCGGTAGGCTCACATCACGATTCGCTAAACCTTGTCATCCTGAACGCGCCGAAGGCGGGTGAGGGACCCTACGACCGAACGCAGCATTCCTGTCGCAAACGGGACCCTTCTCGGCTGCTAGCACCGCAAGCTCGCCCCGCAGCTAATGCCCGTTCTTCTTCAGGAACCGTTCAATAAACCCCGTATCAAATTTCCCCGCCCGGAAATCCGGATCCGCGAGAATCTTCCGGTGCAGCGGAATCGTCGTATACACGCCCTCGACAATAAACATCTCCAACGCTCGCGACATCCGCGAAATGGCCTCGTTGCGATCTTTTCCCCGCACCACCAGTTTCGCAATCAGCGAATCGTAATAAGGAGGGATCACGCCTTCGGCATAAGCCGCAGTATCGATCCGCACGCCCGTCCCTCCCGGCGCGTGGAACGTCGTAATCTTCCCCGCCGATGGCACGAAGGTGTCCGGATTCTCGGCGTTGATGCGGCACTCAATGGAATGCCCGCGATGCACAATCGGACCCTGCAGCACGTCGCGCATCTCCGCTCCGGCAGCAATCATGATCTGGCTTTTCACCAGGTCCACATCCGTGACCATTTCCGTGACTGGATGTTCCACCTGAATCCGCGTGTTCATCTCAATGAAATGCAGCTTCCGATCCTGATCCATCAGGAATTCAATGGTCCCCGCGTTGGTGTATCCAATGTCAGCCAGCGACTTGCACAGAACCTTGCCAATCTGGTCGCGCAACTCCGGCGTCACCTGGGTCGAGGGAGATTCCTCCAGCAACTTCTGATGCCGCCGCTGGATCGAGCATTCGCGTTCCCCCAGGCTCACCACATTGCCGTGCTCGTCGGC
>JBEKDY010000124.1:0-14007 GCA_050014115.1 Candidatus Sulfotelmatobacter sp.
TGCGCGAAGGCGGCATGATTAATCTGGTGAGGGAACATGGCAGCGTCCGCTTTGAAGTGAATGCCGACGCGCTGGACCGTTCGCAGATCCATTTCAGCGCGAAGATTCTGGCGCTGGCCAAGACCGGCTACGGGGCTGCCCGGGCGACAGCGTCGAACTCGCCAGGCGTGATTTCGCCGGGCGGGAGTTTACCGGGAGAAGACGCGCGGCAGGTGCAGCGCAGAGTGGCCCCGGAATATCCTGAAATCGCGGCGCGCATGAACCTGAAGGGAACGGCGCAGGTGGAGGCGCGGGTCAGGCCGGATGGAACGGTGAAGGAAGTGAGAGTTCTCGGCGGGCACCCGGTGCTGGCAGAGGCTTTGGCAAGTGCGGTGAAGCTATGGAAGTACCAGCCTGCGCCCAGGGAAACGGTGGAAGTGGTGAAGTTCAGTTTTGGCACGCAGTGAAGTTTGCCACGGAACGCAGGCGCGCCAGGCTCCAAACCAGCGCCGCGATTCCAGTGAGCCATACCGCAAACGCAACTCGGACCACCCAGGCAGGAACTGCTCCCACACGCTTCAGCAAGAACGGCAGGAAATTCCACGTGGTGATGTGGACGTAATCCCACTGGTCCCACGTCATCGAGTCGGTGTTCAGCCCCCAAGCGTCCATTTTTCCCAGCGCGAAGGCGGCGATGTTTTTGAAGCGTAGCGCGATCACGAACGTGGGATGGCCGAATTCCTCCATCTGATAAATTTCCAGCGGAAGCCAGAATGCCAGCGATGCGATTTGAATGACGAGGCTGGCTGCGATCAACATCACTCCAGCGCGCCAAACCCATTTGCCAACCGCCGGCGTCACCAGTGGTTGTACGGAGGGCACGACCGGGAAGGGCACGGCTTCAGCCGTGCCGTTAGCCTCAGGCGAAGATGTGGGCTTCAGCCCCTGACGTTCGCTCTCCGTCACGAGCGAATGAAGCCGCAGCAGCAACGGCACTGCCAGCAGCGCCGCCAGTTCCACTGTGGTCGAAACGTAGCGATCGCCCCAGGCGAAGTCTCCGGCCCAGGCAAAATAGCGCGCGTAGAAACTGATGTAGGCGACCAGCAGAACGAGCGTCGCCACCGCATAGGCGCGAATCACTGGCGCCAGCCGCTTCCAAAGAAGAACCAGCATGACGATCGCGAGCAACAGCAGCGGGTCGAACAGAAAGATGGACTTCTCGGGCTTGAACAGGGGGCCCAGAAATCCCTCATGAAACGGGGTGGTCCAGGGATAATTCGGCGGCAGCGTGGGATCTTGCTGTCTCTGCGCCGCCGCGGCCAGTGAAACGTAAGTATTAGTGAATGATCCGAAGCGGTAGAACTGATACACACGATCGATCAACACGAAGAAAGTGTAGACGGGCGCCGCGACCTTGCCGTAGTCGAGCAGACGCCGCCACAACGCGCGGCCGCGTACCTGCTCGAACCACAGAGTTAAGAGCACGAACGCCCCGCACGCCATCAGATCGAGGCCGGTGGTCAGGCGCGTCAGCAGGTTAAGCCCCAGCGCGGCCGAACCCAAGGCCAGCGCACGCGTGCTGCCCGTCCGCAGCCATTCGTACTGAAATGAGAATCCCACTAGCGTGAGCAGCAGGATGTAGTTGTTCTCCATCATGTTCTGCGTGTAGTGGAGATGCGTGGTGCAGAACAGCAAGGCCAGCACGCCGGCGAACGCTTCTTTTTTAGTAAACCCCAACTGCGAGAGAAACCGCAGCACGATCAGCGCGGTCAGCACATTCACCAGAATGTTCGTGGTGTAAGTCACGACGATGCTGCGCACGCCGGGATCGTCGCCGTAGTCGGAGAAAATTTGCCAGTGCGCAATCCAGGTTCCCACAACGTCGGCGGGCAGCATGAGCAGAGACTGTCCGATCCCGTACCAGCTGTAAAGCCGGCCTCCGCGGCCGCGGATGCCGAACTCGGAAAACTCCTGGGGAAACACTTGTGGCTCGGAAGTCCAGAGCCAGTGCGTGGTTTGCAGCCGATGCGTAGTGTCGGCAGTGCCCAGTTCGCCGGACTGCACGACGAAGGCCAGCAGGCCCGCGGCCAGGCACAGCAGGACCACGGGATTTTTCAGCCAGCGGCCGAGGCGTGTAGTCATCGATGGGATGGTAATACAAAACCGCCGACCGGCTTCCGGTGTTCGGCCTACGGTGTGAGAACGAATACCAAGAACCTTCCTGGCTGAAGTCCGAGGGCCGGGCTCCCGGGGTCTGGGGTAGACTGTAGCGGGAAAATCTATGGCGACGTGCATTTCCTGCGGCACTGAACTGCCTAAGAACGGACGCTTCTGTTCTTCCTGCGGTGCGCCTGCGCCGAGCAGCGACCAAATGGAGACCATCGACCTGGCCGCGGCGAATCTGCCCACGATCGACCTGGCCCCGCCGACTCCGCGGCGGCCGCCTTCTTCTGGAACTTCCAGGCCGCCGAGTTCCGCCGACTATCGTTCGAACGAGGGACGGTTTCTGCCCGGCCGGCTGCTGGCCAGCCGTTACCGGATTGTCGCTTTGTTGGGCAAGGGCGGCATGGGCGAAGTCTACCGCGCTGACGACCTCACGCTGGGACAGGCCGTAGCGCTGAAGTTTCTACCTGACGAAGCCGCGCGCGACGAAAGTCTGCTGGAACGCTTTCGCAACGAGGTGCGAATCGCGCGCCGCGTTTCCCATCCCAACGTTTGCCGCGTCTATGACGTGGGCGACGTCGATGGCCACACCTTCTTCACCATGGAATATGTCGACGGCGAAGACCTGGCTTCGCTGCTGCGGCGCATCGGACGGCTGCCCGGTGATAAGGCGCTCGACATCGCGCGCCAGCTTTGCGCCGGATTAGCTGCGGCCCACAGCAAAGGTGTCCTGCACCGCGATCTGAAGCCTGCCAACATCATGCTAGACGGGCGCGGGCAAGTGGTGATCACAGATTTCGGTTTGGCCGGCGTGGCTGACGATATTCGCGGGAACGAAATCCGCAGCGGAACTCCTGCCTACATGGCGCCCGAGCAACTGGCGGGCAAAGAGGTGAGCACGCGCAGCGATATTTATGCGCTGGGGCTGGTGCTGTACGAAGTGTTCACGGGCAAACGGGCGTTCGCCGACAAGCTCGCAGACAAACTCGTGGGAGTTGGGCATGCTTCTGGCGATCGCACACCCAGCCGGCCGTCATCGGTGGTGAAGGATCTGGATCCGATTGTGGAGAAGGTGATTCTGCGCTGCCTGGAAGCGGAACCTGGAGCGCGTCCAGCTACGGCGCTGGCAGTGGCCGCGGCCATGCCCGGCGGAGATCCGCTGGCCGCAGCGCTGGCCGCGGGCGAAACGCCCTCGCCGCAGATGGTGGCAGCGGCTGGTGAGTCGGTTGGCTTGCGCGCGCGAACCGCCGCGATCTGTATGGCCGCGGTGCTGCTGGGTTTGTCTCTCGTCACTTATTTCAGCATTCACTACAGCGCTCTGGAGAAGATGCGGCTGGAGCAGACTCCGGAAGTGCTGACCCAGAAATCCCGCGAGATCATCGCTCGCCTGGGCTACGAAGGCCGTCCCGCCGACAGTGCGTTCAGCTTGCGCACTGACAACGACTTCCAGGACTACGTGGAGAAAAACGACAAGCCGCCGCACTGGGATGCGGTCCTCGCCGCGCGGCCTTCCCTGCTGCAATACTGGTACCGGCAAAGCCCCGATTCGATGTTGGCGAGCGATTTCCGCGACAATTTATTGACGCCGGGGATCGTCACCAGACACGATCCGCCCACCGTGCTCTCCGGCATGATCAACCTGGAGCTCGATCCGCAGGGACGATTGACCTATTTCCAGGCGATGCCGCCGCAAAAACAACAGATACAGGTAGAGGATAAAAAAGAGGCTGCTACGGAGGCGGTATTCGATTGGAACATACTCTTCTCTGCCGCCGGTCTGGATCCTACGAGGTTACAACCAGCGCAGCCCACCTGGACGTCGCTCGCGGCTTCCGACACACGTGTGGCGTGGACTGGAAACTGGCCGGGGACGACGCGGCCGCTGCGCGTGGAAGCGGCGTCGTTTCAGGGCAAGCCCGTATTCTTTTCTCTGATCGGTGACTGGACCAAGCCGGAGCGGATGCTCAGCACGGAGAAAAAATCCCTCGGAGAGCGGGCTGCCAGAATTATCGGACTGCTGGTGTTGGGCTCGATCGTGGTCGGGTCTGCCCTGCTCGCGCGCAGAAATTACCGCCAGGGACGAGGCGACCGGGCAGGAGCGCTTCGCCTGGCATCGGTGATGTTTCTACTGGAGATCGGCTTGTTTCTGTGCCGCAGCCACTTCGCAACCATCGGCGATACCATCGGCCTTTTTATTCTCCAGGTGAGTACGGCGTTGTTTATTTCGGGCACGACCTGGATGCTCTACCTGGCGTTGGAACCGTGGGTGAGGCGTCACTGGCCGAAGACCATTATTTCCTGGAGCCGCCTGCTGTCGGCGGGAGCGCGCGATCCGCTGGTGGGCCGGGACATTCTTTTCGGCGTGCTCCTGGGAGTGGTCTGGATTCTCATTTTCCAGATTCGCTACATCCCCATGATGCGCATGGGGGCTGCACCCGCGCTGTTTTCGACCGAGGCGCTGATGGGGGGCCGCGAGGCGCTGGGAGCGTGGTTGCAGCAATGGCCGCAGTCGATCCAGACCACGCTGGTGTTTTTCTTCCTGCTGTTTGGGCTGAAGGTTCTGCTGCGCAAGGAGTGGATTGCGGGAATTGTGCTGGTCGCGATCTTCGCTTTGCCGCGTGGGTTCAGCAGCACCTACATGGCGGTGGAGATCCCGGCGCAGATTCTGGTTTATGCCATCGCCGTGCTGATCGTGCTGCGCTTCGGGCTTATCCCGCTGGCGTGCGCCGTCTTCACCATCAACCTGATGGCTAATGTGCCTTTCTCCTCCGATTTTTCCGCGTGGTACATGACCACGTCGATCCTGGCACTGCTGAGCGTGGTGGCGCTGGCCGGGTGGGGCTTCTACCACTCACTGGGCGGAGAGCCGCTGTGGAGAGTGGAGTTGGAGTAGGGCGGGCTTCGGGCGTCAGGCCGTCGGCTTCAGGTTTCAGGCCGGGGCATATCGTTTGATGGAGAGGGATCGAGCGTGCTCTCGCGTTTTCGCCACGTCGTAGGCGAGCTGCATGCGGAGAAGGTGATCCATGTTCGGGCCGAAAGCCTTCTCGATGCGCAGGGCCATTTCTGGAGTCAGTGCGGCCTTGCCGTGGGGAAGATCGGAGAGCGTAGCGCGGCGCACCTGCAAAATCTCCGCCGCCTTCGACACGGTGAGGCCGAGAGCTTCAATGACTTCGGTTCTGATCAGGTCTCCCGGATGAGGCGGGTTCTTCATCGGCATTTCGGGCACTGTAACAGTATGTACGGTGATACCGTACGCACGTCAAGAGATTTTCCAGAAAGCGCGAAGTATGGCGTGGCGCGTTTAGAAGCGATCTCTCAGGACTTGCGCCACGTCCCGCCGGCCCTGGAGGATGGCCGCTACCTGCAAAGGCTTCGTGTCCGGTCGGTAGACGATCAAGTAGGAGTAGACCGGGAAGAACTTCACCGGCACATCAGTTAGATCCTTGCGCCAATGGCCGGCTCCTGGGCTTCCGGCAAGAAAGACAATCTGGTCTCGAATGGCGGACGCAACCCGGTCGGCTATTCTCTCGTTGCTTTGTTTCTTGATGTAGCGCCAGATTTGGACGAGGTCGAGCGCGGCCTCTGGCGCAACGACGTAGCGCCTCTTCATTCAGGCTGGGCCTTCAGCTTTGCCAGGTACGCATCGAGTTGATCGTCGGGGATCCCCTCGCCGCGATCAAGTTGGCCGATGCCGCGGCGAATCTTAGCGTTGATCGCTTCCCGGTTCTCCAGGAGCCAGCGGTCTTGCTCTTCCTGGGTCTCGAGCAGGCGGAGCAGAACTTCCTCGACGCTGGCGGAGCCGGTCGCCTGGAGCTGTTTCTGGATTCTGGCCTCGAGGGCTGCGTCGCGGATTTCGATGTTCATGGGTGGCTCCTAGGGCTTAAGGGTACGGGAAAGAGTGGGGTGAATCAACAAAATCCCCAGAGGGATGGCCCCGGGTGGGCGAGCGACAGGTTATCCTGATCGAGTCATGAATAGTTGGTGGCAGCTGGGCGATGGCGTAGGGCACCAGGGGAACAAAATGCAGATCTGGCGCCTGACCTGTGTTTTCTGCGGGGAGAAGGGCCACTTTGACCTCGCGTTCCACGGGGAAAAGAAGAAGCCCAATTCCGAAAAGCGTCTGAACTTTGACGTGTACCAGTGCACCAATTGCATGGGATATGTCCACGTCTTTTGGTCGGCGGGAGGGAACTGGGGGACACGGCCTTTACGACTACAAGGTGCTGCCTTGGCCCCTCGATGCCAAGCCCGAGCCCTCGGAGAACTGGCCGGATGGAATGAAGCGTTTCTGGATTCAAGCGTACGATTCTCTCAACAACGAGAACTGGGACGCCGCGAACGTCATGGCGCGTAGCGCCCTGCAGTTCGTTGTGCGAGAGAAAAATTGTAAGGGCAGGAATCTGAAAGAGCAGGTAAACGATCTCGTAGCGCAAGGAGTGCTGCACCCTCTGATGAAGGATTGGGCTGACGAAGTCCGGTTGCTCGCTAATGAGTCTGCCCACCCCGATGCTCCCGTCCCCTCGGACGTGACACCGCAGGACTCCAAGGATGTGCTGAACTTTCTAGATTTGTTGCTCTTCTACCTCTATGACCTGCCGAAGCAGATAGAGGGTTACCGCCAGCGCAAGACGCCCTGAGCGATGCCGTCTTCGGGATCTCCACCGCCCCGTTCCGCACGGAACGAAAAGCGAGAACTAGCTGAGCCTCGCTCGGCTTGGACGGGCAAGAGTGCCCGCCCCCCAAATTCGGCGCAACTTCCTTCCTGCCGACGCATCTAAACCTTGACAACGATTCACTCAGGTCTTAGCATGGACTTGGGCGCAATCATAATCACGCTGATTATAAAGCACTTATCTAGTTCAGGAGGAGCATTTTATGGGGAAGATTATTGGAATTGACCTGGGGACGACGAATTCCTGCGTTGCGGTGATGGAAGGCGGCGAGCCCAAGGTGATCCCGAATGAAGAAGGAGGGCGGACTACGCCTTCCGTGGTCGGCTTTACCAAGACCGGAGAGCGGCTGGTGGGGCAGGTGGCGAAACGGCAGGCCATCACCAATCCGGAGAACACGGTTTTTTCGATCAAGCGCTTTATGGGGCGACGCTACGACGAAGTTGGGGAAGAGATCAAGATGGTGCCCTACAAAGTCGTGAAGTCGGGCGACAACGTCGCCGTGCTGGCGCAGGGCAAGGAGTACACGCCTCCGCAGGTTTCGGCACTGATTTTGCAGAAGCTGAAGAAGGCGGCGGAAGACTATCTCGGTGAGAAAGTGACCGAGGCGGTCATCACGGTGCCTGCGTATTTTAACGATGCGCAGCGGCAGGCGACCAAAGATGCCGGGCAGATTGCCGGGCTCGAAGTGAAGCGCATCATCAATGAGCCTACGGCGGCCGCGCTGGCGTACGGGCTCGACAAGAGCAAGGACGAGACCATCGCCGTGTATGACTTTGGCGGCGGCACGTTCGATATTTCGGTGCTGGAAGTGGGCGAGGGCGTGATTGAAGTGAAGGCCACCAATGGCGACACGCACCTGGGCGGCGACAATCTCGACCAGCGGCTGGTGGATTGGCTCATCGACGAGTTCAAGAAGGACGAAGGCCTTGACCTGCGCGGTAAGGGCAACGAGATGGCGCTGCAGCGTCTGCGGGACGCGGCGGAGCGGGCGAAGATTGAGCTTTCGACCACGATGGAGACGGAGATCAACTTGCCGTTCATCACGGCGGACGCGAGCGGTCCGAAGCATCTGGTAAAGAAGCTGACGCGGGCCAAGCTGGAAGGGATGGTGGAAGACATCATCCAGCGCTCGGTGGGTCCGTGCAAGCAGTGCATGAAAGATGCGGGCGTGGATGCCTCGAAGATCAACGAAGTGGTGCTGGTCGGCGGACAGACGCGCATGCCGCGCATTCAGGCGCTGGTGAAGGATCTGTTTGGCAAGGAAGGCCACAAGGGAGTGAATCCCGACGAAGTGGTGGCGATTGGCGCGGCGATCCAGGGTGGAGTGCTCGGCGGCGAAGTGAAAGATCTGCTGCTGCTGGATGTGACTCCGCTGACGCTGGCGATTGAAACGCTGGGCGGGGTGGCGACGCCGATGATTCCGCGCAACACGACGATTCCGACGAAGAAGACGGAAACGTTCTCGACCGCGGCCGATAGTCAGACGTCGGTTGAGGTGCATGTGCTGCAGGGCGAGCGTCCGATGGCGGCGCAGAACCGGACTCTGGGCAAGTTCCACTTGACCGGGATTCCTCCGGCTCCGCGGGGCGTGCCGCAGATTGAAGTGACGTTCGACATTGACGCCAATGGCATCCTGAACGTGACCGCGAAAGATACGGCCACGCAGAAGGACCAGAAGATTACGATCACGTCGTCTTCCGGATTGTCGAAGGACGAAGTCGAGCGCATGGCGAAGGAAGCCGACGCGCACTCCGCCGAGGACAAAGCGGCGCGCGAGTCGATCGAGAGCAAGAACCACCTCGACAGCATGCTCTACAACGTAGAGAAGATGCTGCGCGAGCACGGCGACAAGATCTCGGGCTCGGAGCGTGGAGACGTGGAAAACGCCGTGGCCGACGCCAAGAAGGCGCTGGAGTCGAACGAGAAGGCGCAGATGGATAAGGCGCTCGAGAAGCTGACCGCGTCGTCGCACAAGCTGGCCGAACAGATGTACAAGGCAGCGCAGGCGACGCCGGGAGCGGCTCCGGGAGCTGGTCCGGCGGCAGGCGGCGACCCGAGCGGCAACGGTCAGGCCAAGAAAGATGAAGGCGTGATTGATGCGGAGTACGTGGACGTGGAAGAGAAGAAGTAAGACAGCTGTCAGCTCTCAGCCGTCAGCTTTCAGCTTGAACTGGGTGGCGCGGGCAGGGTTGCTCGCGCCATATCACTTTCGTGATTTGTCATCCTGAGCGGAGTGGGTGGTTCGCGAAGCGAAGCATCCACGGAGTCGAAGGATCCCTGCCTTCTCTCCAGCCTTGGGGTGACTTATAGAGATCCTTCGATTGCGTTGCCGTCCGCTTCGCGGACGGCAACTTCGCTCAGGATGACATTTATGTGGGGGGTGAGATGGATTTTCAGGTGAATGGGGAAACTTACTTTTTGAGCCTTGCCGAGAACGACAGGCAATGGCTGGTGTTTGTCGCTACTGCGGAGGGATCGCGGCCGGTCCCGGTCTATGTGGACGGGGCGGAGTCAGAGGATTTGACGGTGGTGGTAGAAGATAAAGAGCGGCGGAGGATTGTGAATTGAACTCGTTCGTCCCGCGGTTCGATTTCAGAATGCGGTCATTTCAAATTGCTCTCATTTCAGATTTCTAAATGGCGACCACTCCCAAGAAGGACTACTACGAAATTCTCGGCGTGAAGAAGTCGGCCTCTGCCGAGGATATTCGCAAGGCGTTTCGCAAGCTGGCGCGGAAATACCATCCTGATGTGAATCCTGGGGACAAGTCTGCGGAGGAGAAGTTCAAGACGCTCTCCGAGGCCAACGACGTTCTCAGCGATCCCAAGAAACGCAAAATCTACGACCAGGTCGGGTTCTACTCCGACAACATCGACCCTGCTACCGCCGAGGCTTATGCGCGCGGTGGTGGCACGGCGGGGGATGGCGGGTTTCAAGGCGGATTCCCCGGCGGCGGCCCGGAGCAGGCTGGTGGCGGGCAAGGGGTTCATTTCGATTTTGGCGGGTTCGATTTTTCCGATCTGGCTGACAGCCCTGGGCGCAGCCGCAAGAGCGGCGGCGGAGGCAGCAGCTTCCGCGACATCTTCGGCGGCATGTTTGGCGGAGGGCGGGGCGCGGCGGCGGCCGAGGAAGGTCCGGAGCCGGGCACTGATCTGGAATATCAGGTCAATGTGCCGTTCTGGACGGCGATCCGCGGCGGAGTGATGCGGCTGAACATTTCGCGCCACGATACCTGCGGAAATTGCCACGGGCAGGGATTTCTGGAAGCGCCGGGAAAATGTCCGCAGTGCGGCGGGAGCGGTCAGATCACTCAGACCAGCGGGCGCATGAAGTTCAACGTGCAGTGTCCGCGATGCCATGGGACGGGCAAGAACTTGACGACGTGCCCGGTTTGCCACGGCGCGGGCGTGGTCGAGAAAACTGAACCGCTTGAGGTTCGCATCAAGGCGGGGACGCGCGACGGGCAGCGCATCCGCATCCCGGGCAAAGGGAATGCCGGGGCGCACGGCGGCGCGGCGGGCGATCTTTACGCGATCATCCGGATCGACGCGCATCCTATCTTCCGCCGCGACGGCGACGACATCTACCTGAGCGTGCCGGTCAATGCGACCGAGGCGGCTCTGGGAGCAAAGATCGAAGTGCCCACGATTGATGGGCGGGCTCTGCTGAAAATTCCTCCCGGGACACAGTCGGGGCAAAAACTGCGGCTGCGCGAGAAGGGCGTGCCGTCAGCAACCAAAGACGGCGTGCGCGGCGACGAGATCGTCGAGATCACGTTGACCGTCCCTTTACCCCGCGACGAACGCACGAAAGAATTGTTGCGCGAGTTGGCCAAGCTGAATCCGGAGGATCCTCGAGCGGAATTGTGGAGTAAGGTCTGATGCCGGGCGCAGGAAGGCCAGGCGATCCGCTGTGGATGGCCATCGGTTTCGCGATTGGTGTGATCCCAGGAATCTGCTTTCACCAGGTTTATGCCGGACTGGGGATCGGTCTCGCTCTGGCGGTTGCGTTCGGACTAATTCGCGAGGACATGCGTCGGGGCTATCGCCGGCCTACTGATCCTACTCGGTTCACGATCGGACTCGCGATCGGTCTCCTGGGCGGCGTTTGGTTGCATTACCTCGGGCTCGGCTGGGAACTTGGGATGGGACTCGGACTGGCATTCGGACTCTTCCTCGGAGCAGCCATCGGAGTTTCGCGAGCTAACACCCGCTGAAACCGAGAACTGTCATCCTGAGCAAAGCGAAGGACCCATGTAGTGCCTCGCCGCCCGCGATTGCAGAGGTCCTTCGGCCCGCAAAAGACGCGCGCCTCAGGATGACAAGCCTCGAATGAACACAGCTAACTCACTTTTTTCAATTTCACTTCTTCATGCTGGGATCATCCGCCGGGTGGATGTAGTTGAACTTTACCGGCGACTGCCCGTGGATCTGAATTACGGTCTCCCCCGACGCCGCAGCATAGTGGTGCATGCTCGGATCGAGGTAGGCGAAGCTGCCGGCGCTGAAGCTCATCATCTTGCCGGCGTCGAACGTATCTCCCATCCCTACCTTGAGAGTGCCTGACAGGACGGTAACGTTCTCCCGGTGGGGGTGGGTATGCGGCGCTATTTTGTAACCGTCGGGCATTTTCAGGCGAATGGTGAAGTCGCCGGAGTCGGCCATCGGGTTTCCTTCGAGAACGGCGAGTTGCGCGCCCGGCGGCAGGAACGGCGGAGCCGGACCGAACTTCACTTGATCAGGAGTGAAGGCGTTTTGCGCCTGCGATGGCTGTGCCATGAGGAGCGCAGCCAGGGAAAGTGCGACAGCAAGAAATGGTAGTTTCATTAGAATGTCTCCAAACTGTTGCGCATGATAACCAGTCTGGCCGGAGAGCGCAAACAGAAAGCTCTCTGGATCACACCCGTCCGGCGCGTTACCTCCGTACCTGACCTGTTTGACAAAATTTTTGTAAATGCCGCAAAAATATCTTGCATCTGTGGAAAATTCCCGTAATCTCACACTTGCGAACTAACTCCACCGGAATGCCCGGGAATCGCAGTTACCCGGGAGCCGCGAGAAGCGCGTCCTGATGTCAGATCGATGTTGGATTGACGTCAAAGACCAAGGGAGACGCGGTGGTGAGAGTGAGTCGCTTGAGGAGGAATACATAGAAATTGGCAACAGCTATCGCCCCACGTCAAGAAACAGAGAATCCCCAACCTCTCGCCGCCGTTCCGAATAAGGCTCCCAACCGGAAAAAATTCGCCCGCCTCACGCTGTGGCCACTGGTGGCCGCCACCTTTTTTATGGTGTCGGGCGGAACCTATGGCACAGAAGAAATCGTGCATGGCGCGGGATACGGACGCGCGATTCTGATTCTGCTGCTCACCCCGCTGCTCTGGAGCCTGCCTACGGCCTTCATGATCGGCGAGCTTTCTAGCGCGCTGCCCTTCGAGGGCGGCTATTACGCCTGGGTGCGCCGCGGCCTGGGCAACTTCTGGGGATTTCAGGAAGCCTGGCTCTCGCTGATTGCCTCGATCTTCGACATGGCGATTTATCCCACGCTGTTTGTGGCTTACCTCACTCGCATGTTCCCGTGGTTCCAGCAGGGAAATCGCGGATGGTGGGTCGCGCTGGCAGTCGTGATCGCCTGCGCCGCGCTCAACATCGCCGGAGTGAAGGTGGTTTCGCTGACGTCGCTGTGGCTTTTCTTCGCGTTGTCGGCGCCGTTTGTGATCATTGTGTGCATGGCGCCGTTCAAAGTCGGTGCCCTGGTGAATGCGGTGACCCGGCCCACCACTTCCACGGTCGACATTCTCGGTGGCCTGCTCATCTGCATGTGGAATTACATGGGATGGGACAATGCCTCCACCATCGCCACGGAAGTGGAGCGCCCGCAGCGGACCTATCCGCGGGCGATGCTGGTGGCGGTGTGCATTGTGGCGGTGAGCTATATTGTTCCGTTCGCCGCGATGTGGATGACCGGCCTGACTCCGACGGCATGGGAAACCGGCTCGTGGGCTGACATTGCCGGGCTGAGGGATGATCAGCGCCTTCGGCATGTTCAACTGCCTGGTGATGAGCTATTCGCGCCTGCCTTTGGCGATGGCGCAAGATGGCATGCTGCCCAGCGTTTTCGGCAAGTTGCAGAAAAAATCGCGCGCACCCTGGGTTGCGATCATCGCGCTGGCGATGGGATGGGCGATGTGCCTGGGCCTGGGCTTTGCCCGGCTGGTGACGATTGACATTCTTCTTTATGGCGTCAGCCTGCTGCTGGAATTTATCGCGCTGGCAGTGTTGCGCTTCCGCGAACCGGAATTGCCGCGTCCGTTCAAGGTACCGGGCGGGTTATTTGGGGCGATCGCGATCGGCATCCCTCCAGCGCTATTGCTGGGCTTTGCCGTGGCGCGAAGCGAGCACGAGTCGATTCTGGGGATGAGTTCGTTTGCCTTCGGGATGATTCTGATCGGCGCGGGAGTTGTGGCTTATGCGGTTAATCATTTGTTGAAGCCGGCAGGATGGGCGGCTCCGGCGGAGAAGCCGCAGCCGGCAGCCTGATTGCGGTTGGCTCAGGAAATACTCGAAAAAATGAGGACCGGGAAAATCCCGGTCCTTATTTTTCCTGCTGTTGAGGACTACGCGGCAGCAGCACTGTCGCGCAAGGTCTTGACGTGATCATGCGCGCGCTGAACGCTGACGGCCTGACGGCGAATAATCTCCATCAGGTTTCCCGGCAGAGTCCCGCTGAGCGCCTTCTGGTAGCTTTCCTTGGCGCTGTCTTCGCCTGCCTCCACCGATTCCAGGATCGTCTTATCGCCGCCGCCAAGGCTGACTTTGGTATCAATCCAGGCGCGGCGCAGCGTTCCGCCCACGGAGCCGGAAACTTTCTTGTCCGGTTTGCCGAACCGGATAAGCTCCGCTTCAAGTTCCCCCGCAAAACCAGCGCGTTCCAGGCTCTGCTCGTTGAAATATGTCTTCAAGTCGCTCCGCTTCACGTGCGAAGCGGCGTCCTGGTAGCCCTTTTGTCCGTCTTTGCAGGTTTCGATGAGAGCTTCCACTACACTAACAGCATTATTTTCGTCCATAATTACCTCCGGCATTTGGATGCGCGCAAGCGTTCGGGGTTTGGCGTGATTCTGCAATCGTGAACTGGATTGTGAATTAGGAAGAAAAGTGATCGTGCTCTAGAATCAGCTCTAGAATCAATTGAG
>JBEKDY010000125.1:0-17204 GCA_050014115.1 Candidatus Sulfotelmatobacter sp.
CGCTTTCGCGTGTAGCCACGCGCATACCCCGGCACCTCCTGCCCGGGCAACAGCCTCGCGTCGTCAATCGGGTCTCCGGCAACCATTTCCAGCGGCACCACTCCCGCCCACGTCGGAAACGCATAGTCCGGTTCGTCATCCACCGGCGGACCTACGCGCACTTTCGCCGAGAACTCTTCGATCGGCACCCGCAGCACCGAGGTCGCTTTCAGTTCGCGCTCATTGGGCTGGCGCGCTTCGTCCCAGCGGCCGGGAAGAATGTGTTGCGAAAGCGAATAGAGCGCTTCGATTTTTTCTTTCGGATCGTCCACCAGCGTCGCCTTCCCCAGGATGACTACCGAGCGGTAATTCATGGAGTGATTGAAAATGGAGCGCGCCAGCACCAGCCCGTCGAGCAGGGTCACGGTCACGCAAACCGGGATTCCGTCTTTCATCTGCCGCAGCATGCGGCTCGCCGCCGACCCGTGAATGTAAAGATTGGCATCTACGCGGCCATAAGAAGTTGGAATCACAAACGGCTGGCCGTCGACCGCGAAGCCCACGTGACATAGAAAGCCTTCATCGAGAATCTGGTATACCGTTTCGCGATCATAAGCCGCGCGCTCGGCTTCGCGGACGACACGAGTCCGCGGAGTTGGCGTATAGGGTTGGGACATGAGGAAGAAACTCCGGCAAGCGCCAAGGATGGAAGAACGTGAATAGAAATTCTAGCAGAGTGGCGCGGCTCGACGCAGATCTCCGGCTTGCGCCCGGCAGCTCGCGCTCGACCGCGTCTACGCGGTTCCGGCGTTGGTGAAGGCTTCGAGCGCGTCGGAGACGGTGGGGAACATCAGGAACAGCGGTTCGGTCTTGGTGATCTGGAACACTTTCATGACGCGCTGGTTGACGCCGGTGAGCGCCATGCGGCGTCCGGCCTTCTGGCACGAAATGCAGGAACTGACCAGCGATCCCAGGCCGGAGGAATCGAGATAAGGCACGCCGGTGAAATCGAGGATCATGGTGGGGGCGTCTTCGCGGCGCACTGCATTGATGAATGGAGAAACGTTCTCGACGGTGAGCGGGCCGTGCAGGCAGAGAACTCCCCTGTCAACGCGCTCAATCTGTAGGGGGTCGGATGCCATGGCGCACGATTCTAGGCCAGATGGTGAGGCGGGTTCAAGTTGGCGCAGCTTTTAGCTTTTAGCTACTAGCTACTAGCTACACCTGCCGGGCAGGAGCGTACACTGCTGGCATCTTAGGAGGAACTGTGAACTGCCCCAAGCTTGCCGTTGTCGTTGCCGCTGCGTTCTGTCTCGGTCTGTGCGGGCCGGCCCCAGGCCTCGGCCAGCAAACACAAGCCTCGGCCAGCAAACACAAGCTCCACAAACACCTGCCACTCAAATCTCGGGCGAGTTGGGCACGCTTGCCAGTGACGCCATGCGGGGACGCGGCAGCGGCACCGTCGACGAGCTGCGAGCGGCCGGATACTTGTCGCGTGAACTGCGCCGGATTGGAATTTCTCCGCTCGGCGATGCGGGCGGCTATATTCAGGACGTCTCCGGCACTTTCAATTTTCGCGGTGGACCCAAACCATGGCATACGCGCAACGTGATCGGAGTTCTAAAGGGCAGCGATGCCAAGCTGAAGGATCAGGTGGTGCTGCTGACCGCTCATCTTGATCACCTGGGAGTAGGGAAGCCGGTGAATGGCGACAGTATTTATAACGGCGCGGACGACGACGCTTCGGGCTGCGTGGCGGTTCTGCAACTGGCGCGGGCTTTGGCGAAGGGAGAGCGGGCGAAACGCACAGTGCTGTTTGTTTTTTTCGGCAGCGAAGAAACCGGCGGACAGGGCGACCAGTATTTTCTCCAGCATCCGCCGCTGCCGTTGGATCACATTGTGGCCAATCTCGAGTTTGAAATGATTGGGCGTCCCGATCCCGCGGTGCAGCCTGGGGAGCTTTGGCTGACTGGCTACGAGCGCAGTAACCTCGGCCCGGAGCTGGCACGGCACGGTGCGAGGCTGGTGGCCGATCCGCATCCGGCGCAGAAATTTTTCCAGCGCTCCGATAATTTTGCTCTGGCCAAGCGCGGCATTGTCGCGCAGACGGTTTCGAGTTACGGCTTGCATCGTGACTATCACCAGCCAAGCGACGATATGGCGCACGTCGACCTCAAACACATGGAACAGGCGATTGCGTCGCTGGTGGAACCGGTGGAATGGCTGGCGAATTCGGATTTCAAGCCGGAGTGGGTCGCGGGGGAAGCGCCGTAGGCTGGAGATTTATCCAGGGCGATGATTCCCTGCGATCAGCCGGTTCTGCGCGCGGTCAGCAAACTCAGAATCTCCCTCAGCCCCTGGCGGATGTGCTGGATTTCTGAGGCAGAATGCGTGGGAAACGGAATGGTGGACTGGCCCTTGTCGGCTTTAGCTTCCGAGCGCAGGTGCTGGCGCGCGCCCTGGATGGTGAATCCCTGCTCGTAGAGCAGTTGCTTGATGTGCAGCACACTTTCGACATCGCGCTTGCGGTACATGCGCTGGCCGGTGCTGCTCTTCACCGGCTTCAGCTGCGGGAACTCGCCTTCCCAGAAGCGCAGCACGTAGGCGGGAAGGCGGCACAGGCTGGCTACTTCGCCGATGCGGAAATAAAGCTTGTCGGGGATGAGAACGTCGTCGGCTTTGACTTTGGCTTTACTGCCCGCGCCGTTCGACCGTCCTTGTTTCTTGGCAGCCATGTGGAGAACTCCGGCCGAAGCCGTCTAGTCCGCTTATTGTGACACAGGTTCAAAACATCGCAGAGACATTTTCATACACGGGAGAACATCTATGGGGCCGGCAGGCGGCTGCCGATGAACTCGGAAACCCGCTGGGCGGCCGGGGGATCCAGGTTGGCGAGCACGGCGATCACATAACCTGACGCGGGACATATTTTCAGGTCACCATTCATTCCCGGCGCGCCGCCGCCGTGACCGAAGCAGCGGACTCCCGCGTCCACGCTGTCCTGGAAGCCGTAGGCGTATTTGCCCCGGGGCGTATCGACTTTGCCGGTGACGAGCAGATCCGTGTGCTCGGCGTCGAGCAGCTTGTGGCTTTGCAGAGCGCTCGCGAACCGCAGAAGATCCTCGACCGTGGAATAGCCTCCACCGGCGGAGGTCCCACGCCAGGGAAGAGTGTCGGTGTTCGGCTTCCAGTCCTTGCTTCCATCTTCCTTCGTGTATCCGATGGAGCGGCCGGGAACGGGCTCACTCTCAGGCAGCGAGTCGGTGGAGTTCATTCCCGCGGGCTTGAAGACGTGCTCACGAACGTAGTCGTAATAACTTTGCCCGCTCACTTTTTCGACGACCACTCCCAGCAGCAGAAAGCCATAGTTGCTGTAATCCCAGCGGCTGCCCGGTTCGAAGGCCAGCGGCCGCTTTTCGTAGAGTTTTACATAGTCCTGCAGCGTGCGCAGCTCGAGGCGGTGAGCGTCAAATTCCGGTCCGAAAAAATCTCCGGTGCCGCCCGTGTGGGTGAGCAGGTGATGGATGGTAACTTTCGCGGCGACATCTTTGTTGGCATAGTCCGGCAAATACTTGCCGAGTGGATCGCTCAGCTTGATCTTGCCGGCCTGCACCAGCTGCAGCACGGCCACCGCGGTAAACATCTTATTCATGGAGCCGATGCGAAATTGCGTACCCAGCTGGTTGGGGATTTTTTTCTCGCGGTCGGCCAAGCCGTAGGCCTGCGAGAAAACCGGCTTCCCGTTCTTCGCGACGATCACGGCTCCGGCGAAGCGGTCGGCAGCAGTGGCCTTTTCGAGTTCCTGACGAAGCGCTGCTGCGGCCGCTGCTTCGCTCATTCGCGGAATCTCAAATTCCGCAGGGCGGGGGATGGCACGTAACTCGACCTTGGTGACCAGGTGCGGTTCCGCGGCTGCAATCTCGAGGTCGATCCGCGCGAATTGATCGGAGCCTCGCTCCTTGAGCAGAGCGACAAATCGCGTAGCGGTGGATTCTTCCGTCTTCTTGAGTTCGAATCCTCCGGTCTGCTGGCGGAATTGAAGCTCGTCGTCCACCTTCGCTACTTCCGACGGCCGGTTTTTTTCGAAATACTGTTGCAGCGCGGCGCGGTCGCCGCTGTTGAATGCCGTGAGCCAGGCCGTGAACTGCCGCGATGCCGCTGTGTCCTGAGGCTGTGGCGGCTGCGCGAACAGCAGCGTCGCCGTCGACAGCAGCGCTGCGACCATCAATATTTTTTTCATGAGTCCTCGGTGGGAAGCGGTTGTACGACCCTGTAAAAGACGCGCTACAGGAAATATGGTCAACCGGTCTTATTGCTCTTGCCCCTCAAACCGGTCTGATCGCTGAATTGGAAAAGCCTCTCTGGAGGTGCTTCTCCGGAGAGGCCAGTGAAAATCCTGACGACGCGAGACTGAGTCTCGCTGGCGGTTAATGCTTTTTCTTTTTTGCCTTCTTCTTCGTTGCCATTGAAGGATCCTCCGTTGAACGATTTCCCTTGCGAGATTGAACTCCCGGGCCCGTTGCCTGAAAGACCAACCCTATAAATGGTACTAGCGGTCTCTCTGATACAAGATATTGCGGCACGATGAATAAAGTGTCAACAGAATTTTCGTTCGTCGTTCGGCGTTCGCCGACTGCACCAGGCAAAATTTCCGGTTGTATGTAAGAACCATAACGGTTTTGCCAACGACCAACGACGAGCGACCTACGACCGGTAGTACACTGCGCCCATGCTGCGCGATCCGATAGAACTCGAAATCTTCAAGAGCCTCTACCACTCCATTGCCGAGGAGATGGGCGCCACCCTGCGGCGGACAGCATTCTCTCCCAACATCAAGGAGCGGCGCGATTATTCCTGCGCGGTATTTGATGGCGACGGCGAGGTGATCGCGATGGGCGACCACATGCCGGTGCATCTGGGGTCGATGCCCATGTCGGTGCGGGCGGCGATTGCAGCGTGTGAACTCACTGGCGGGATGCGGCCGGGCGATGTGGTGATGCTCAACGATCCGTTTCGCGGAGGAACGCATCTGCCCGATATCACGCTGGTCGCGCCCGTGTATGTGATGGGCGGGTCCGGCGGCCGGAAGCGGGAGCATTCCCCTGGCTCTCGCGGGAGAGCCGCCCGCGGC
Organism: Candidatus Sulfotelmatobacter sp.; assembly: GCA_050014115.1. Lineage (GTDB taxonomy): Bacteria > Acidobacteriota > Terriglobia > Terriglobales > Acidobacteriaceae > Sulfotelmatobacter. Next base: position 5,111 of record JBEKDY010000125.1, read on the forward strand.
TCCGGGCGTCCTGATTTTTATGTGGCTTCGCGGGCACATCATGCCGACGTGGGCGGAGCGTATCCCGGCTCGATGGGGCTATGCCGCGAAATCTATCAGGAGGGCGTGCGCATTCCCCCGGTGAAGCTGATGCGCGCCGGGAAGATAGAGCAGGACGTCCTCGCTCTGCTGCTCAACAACGTGCGCACGCCGGAGGAACGCGAAGGCGATCTGGGTGCGCAACTCGCTGCTTGCTTCACCGGCGCCCAGCGTCTGCGCGAAGTTTGTGCGCGATACGGAGTGGAGAAGGCCATGCGTGCGGCGCGGGAACTGCTGGAATATTCAGAAGAGTTGATGCGTGCATTTTTGGTACGCGTGCCGGCGGGGACGTACCGGGCCGAAGATTTTTTGGATGGCGACGGGATCAGTGAGAGGCCAGTAAAGATCGCGGTGACAATCAAGTTCCGGGAATCGACGGTTTCCGGGAAGAAGCGGCGGCAGGATGCCGATGCCCAGCTGGTCACCGTCGATTTCACGGGCAGCGATCCGCAGGTTGAGGGCAGCGTCAATGCGGTTGAGGCCATCACGTATTCAGCCTGCTTCTACGTTTTCCGCTGCCTGCTGGCGGAAGACGTGCCAGCCACCGCGGGACTGATGCGGCCGATTCAGGTGATCGCGCCGGGAGGAACCATCGTCAACGCGCGCCCGCCCGCAGCGGTGGCGGGCGGCAATGTCGAAACTTCGCAGCGCATCGTTGACGTGCTGCTGCGCGCGTTGGCCAGGGCGATTCCGGATCGCATTCCCGCTGCCGCTTCGGGAACGATGAATAATCTCACGATCGGCGGCGTCGACTTTCGTAACAGCAAGCTTCGAGAGGGCCAGCCCTTCGCCTACTATGAGACGATCGCCGGTGGCATGGGCGCGCGGCCCGGCAAGCGGGGAGTCTCCGGCGTGCACACGCACATGACCAATTCTCTGAACACGCCGGCCGAGGCGCTGGAATATGCTTATCCACTGCGCGTGCGGCGATATTCGCTGCGAACCGGCAGTGGCGGAGATGGAAAGCATCACGGCGGCGACGGCATTGTGCGGGAGATCGAGGTGCTGGCCGATTGCTCGGTCACGCTGCTGGCAGACCGCCGCACGCGTGGGCCTTGGGGATTGGCCGGCGGCGGCGACGGTGCTCCAGGAACTGCAAGCGTGATTCACCACGACGGTTCCATCGAAACGATGCCCGGAAAATTCAGCACGCGGCTGCGCGCGGGAGAACGGATCCGGATTGAGTCGCCGGGTGGTGGCGGCTGGGGCGCGAACAAGTCACGCCGGATTCTTAGTGGTTGATTCACGGCGGTTGCAAGCGTAAACGATTAACAGAGTCTCCACAGCGCAATTAAGGAGCGCCCAATGCACATTGTGAAATCGTTCGGAGTAATGTCTGTTGCCAAGATTATGGGCGTGCTGTACGCCTGCATGGGTTTGCTTTTCGCGCCGTTCTTCTTGCTGGTCGGGTTGCTCGGATCAATGGCGGGACAGCAGACCTCTCCCTTCGCGGGACTTGTGGGCGTCGTCGTTGCTATTCTCTTGCCGTTTTTCTACGGCGCAGTCGGATTTATTGGCGGCGCGATCGGCGCGCTGTTGTACAACCTTGTTTCGAAGTGGGTCGGAGGATTCGAAGTCGAGGTGGAGCTGCGGCCAACAACTCCAGTCGCGCCTTACCCGATTATCCCTCCCGCCACTCCCAGCATCTGATTTAGCGCCCGTATCGAACTTGGTGGTTTTGCATGACGACCGACCCTGCCGCTCACTATCTCGACGAAGCCCACCACCAGATGCGCGGACACAAGCGCCTGGCCGAGGGCGCGATGGCTCAATTGAAAGATGAAGAACTTTTTGGGATGCTCGATCCGGAATCGAATTCCATCGCCGTCATCGTGAAGCACATGGCGGGAAACATGCGCTCGCGCTTCACCGGCTTCCTCACCTCGGACGGCGAGAAACCCGACCGTTATCGCGACCAGGAATTCGAGCTGAGCTCGGCAACCACGCGCGCCGATCTTACGAAGTGGTGGGAAGAAGGCTGGGCGCGGGTGTTTGACGCGATCGAGTCACTCAAGCCGGAAGACGTGATGCGCACGGTGACGATTCGTGGCGAGCCCCACACCGTGTTGCAGGCCGTGAACCGCCAGGTCGCGCACTATGCCTACCACACCGGCCAGATCGTGTTCCTGGCGAAACACTTCCGCTCGGGCAAGTGGAGGTCCCTGAGCATTCCGCGCGGCAAGTCGGAGGAATTCAAGACGGTGGCGCCGAAGCCGCGTAAGTCTTGAGTCGGTCGCAATGTCCCGACATGGGCGTTATAGAGTCGTGGCTTTCACTGCGTCTTCTTCGCCTCCGGCATTGTGGTTCGAGGCCAAACCGGCGAAAGCAGTTCGAGTCGCCACATGGGCCCTCCCATATAGGAAAGGGTCTCAGATTTGACGAAGGCCGGAGCTTCGCCACCCAGAATCCAGATCTGCGTGTCTGGCGGCTGCTTTCCCAAGATCGGCGCTACAACTCCGGCGAGGCCTCCGATGTCGACCTTCACAACGTAGTGAATCGCTTCGCGGCCCGATCCAGCGAGGGAAAATGGTTCAGTACCCTCGGCCGTGATCACGAGTTTGACCAGGCGAGGTTTTGGCGACGCCACCACCATCGAGAACTCCGCTCGCGTCGCGCCGGACGGAATATTCTTCAGCAGCGTGGGCACCAGGCCATTGGCCAGGTCCGGCGGCAGGTTTAAATGCGCATTCTCTACTTTCTCCTTGCCGTCATCGTCCGTGTAGCGAACTGTCACCTGGCCAGTGGACGCGGTCACGTGCTCGTCCGTGGCATTCTTGAATGCAGGGCCTTTTTGCACAAGATGGTAACTGATAAGGCGAAAGTCGCCGCGCTGGGAAAAAACCGTGGTTTCCTCTTGTCGCGAACCGTCATTGAAGCGGAATACGAGCTGACTGGTGACGCGATCGCCATGCGCGACCTGCACGAGGTCACCTTCCGCGATGCGGGTCCCGTCCAGCGTGCTCAGCACGAGAAAACCGTGGACCAACCCTTCCTTGTAACGCACCTCCACTGGAGACGCCCACATCGAGACGCTGCAGAGCAAACAAACTGAGATCAGAATTATGGCAATAAATTGGGAGCGCACGCGACGGCAACCTCCAGTATGTTCGTCGTCTTTCGATGCTGTGCTCGGGAAGATGGTTGCGCCCTCGTGGTACGAGAAGGAGAAGTTAACCTTGAACAGCCGCGGAGCTTAGCCCTGAGCCGAGCCTAAGGAACTCCTCATCCGACTTAAGCGCAGTGCTAGAATCAACTGTTTTGTATTATGTGATTTGGAATTTATAAGGTAGCCGTCATGTCATCCAATATGCTCGCGGTCGTCAAGCCGGAAGCCGCGCCCGGCGCGGAGATTCGCGAGGTCAAGATTCCTGCCTTCGGGCGGAACGATGTGCTGGTTAAGGTGAAAGTTGCCTCCATCTGCGGCACTGACTTGCACATTTACAACTGGGATCGCTGGGCGCAGAACCGCATTCATCCACCGCTGATTCCGGGGCATGAATTCTGCGGCGAGGTGGTCGCCTTCGGCGAGGAAGTGACCAGCGTCAAAGAAGGTGATTTCGTTTCCGCCGAGATGCACGTGGCCTGCGGAAAATGTCTGCTGTGCCGCACCGGCGAGGCGCACATTTGCCAGAACGTGAAGATCATCGGCGTAGACACTGACGGAGCCTTCGCCGAGTACGTGGTCATCCCGGAGTCGAATATCTGGAAGCTTGATCCAGCGATTCCGCAGGACTACGCCTCGATTCTCGATCCGCTGGGCAACGCCGTGCATACCGTGCTGGCCGGGGAGATCGCCGCGAAAACCGTAGCGATCACGGGCTGCGGCCCGATCGGGCTATTCGCCATCGCGGTAGCAAGGGCTGTGGGCGCGACCACCGTGTTTGCCATCGAGGTCAACGAGCACCGCGCAAACGTCGCCCGCGCCATGAAAGCCGACTACGTTCTCAATCCTGCCAAAGAAGACGTTGAAGCGATTGTGATGGAGAAGACAGGTGGCCTCGGCGTCGACGTTGTGCTCGAAATGGCAGGGCATCCCGATTCGATTCGAACAGCATTCGACATCGTTCGACGCGGCGGCAGAATTTCCCTCCTCGGCCTGACCTCCAAACCCATCTCGCTGAATTTTTCCGAAGACATCATTTTCAAAGGCATCACTGTGCAGGGCATCAACGGCCGTCGCATGTACCAGACGTGGTACCAGATGACCGCGCTGCTAAAAGCGGGAAAGCTCGATCTGCATCCCGTGATCACCGACCGCATCCCGATGAACGATTTCTCGAAAGCGATGGAGCGGCTGAAGACCGGCGAGGCCAGCAAGATTCTGGTGTATCCGAACGGAGTGCGATAACTTTTCTGCCACGGATTTACACGGGTCACCACGGATAACTCAGCTCAGCGAACGTATTAGACTCATAGCCTTGTTTTGATCCGCGTTGATCCGTGTAAATCCGCGGCGAAAAAGTTTTGAGGTTTTTTTATGACCACCGCAACCCGCGCCAATCCGCTTTCTTATCTCACCGACCAACTCGACGAACTCAAAACCAAAGGCACGCACTTCAAGCTGCGCGTGCTCGACGACGAGCAGGCTGCCGTCTGTACCTTCGACGGCAAGAGAGTTATCAACCTCGCATCGAACAATTATCTGGGGCTCACCACGCACCCCAAGCTGCGCGAAGCCGCTCTGGAGGCCACGCGCAAATACGGTGTGGGCTCGGGCGCCGTGCGCACGATTGCTGGCACGATGAAGATCCACATGGAGCTGGAAGAAAAAATCGCGCGCTTCAAGAATGTGGAAGCGTGCGTGGTTTTCCAGTCCGGATTCGCGGCCAACGCGGGAACAGTGTCGGCGGTGCTGGGCAAGGAAGACTTCATCATCTCCGACGCGTTGAACCACGCCTCCATTATCGACGGCGCGCGGCTCTCGAAGGCGAAGATTCTGGTCTTTCGCCACAAAGACATCGCCCACGCCGAAGAACAGCTCGCCAGCGTAAAGGACGCGCCCGGCAAGAAGCTGCTGATCACCGACGGCGTCTTCTCCATGGACGGCGACATCGGCCCCCTGCCCGCGCTCTGCGATTTGGCTGAAAAATACGGCGCCATCATGATGGTCGACGACGCGCACGCCTCCGGCGTACTGGGTCGCAACGGCCGCGGCACCGTCGACCATTTCAACGTACACGGCCGCGTGGATATTCAAGTGGGAACGCTATCGAAGGCCATCGGCGCGCTCGGCGGATACGTCTGCGGCACGCGCGATCTCATCGATTTTCTCTATCACCGTGCGCGGCCGTTTTTGTTTTCCACGTCGCATCCTCCGTCAGTTGCGGCAACCTGCATTGCAGCCTTCGATGTCCTTGAAAACGAACCGGAACGTATGGAGCGCCTCTGGGAGAACACGCGCTTCTGGAAAAAAGAACTGGGCCTGCTCGGATTCGATATCGGCGGACGCACCACGCCGGCCAGCGAGACTCCCATTACGCCCATCATTATTGGCGACGGCAAACTCACCATGGACTTCTCTCGCGAACTTTTCAAAGAAGGTGTGCTCGGCACCGGCATTGCCTTCCCTACAGTCCCGGAAGGCAAAGCCCGCATCCGCACCATCATGACCGCAACGCACACGAACGATGAATTGGAACAGGCGCTGGCGGTTCTCAAGGTAGTCGGGAAGAAGATGGGGATTGTGTAACAGGCCTCCGGGATCAGGTGGTGACGGCGAAAACTAGCCGAGCTTCGCTCGGCGAAACGGGCAAGAGTGCCGTTCCCACACAAGCAAGGCCTCTCAGTCCGTTCGGTGCACAATCTTCCCGCCGACGATCGTCGCCACCACTTTCCCGGTGAACTGCCAGCCGTCGAACGGAGTGTTGCGCGAGAGCGACAATGACTTCGCGGCTTCGAACGTCCAGCGTTTCCTGGGATCGAAAATGGTGACGTCGGCGAAATTGCCGCGCGCCAGCGATCCGCGGCCGCGCAGGTCGAAAACCCGCGCTGGGCCGGCGGTGAACAACTCGACAATGCGCGTCAGAGGAATTTTATGCTCGCGATGCAGCTTCGTAATCGCAAGTGCCAACGCAGTTTCGAGGCCGGTGATGCCGAAGGCGGCGCGCTCGAATTCCACTTGCTTCTCGTGGAGCGCGTGCGGAGCGTGATCGGTGGCAATGGCGTCCACGGTGCCGTCGGCCAGCGCTACCAGGATGGCCTCGCGGTCGCTGGCCGAGCGCAGAGGCGGGTTCATCTTGAAATTGGTGTCGTATTCGCCAACGTTTTCATCGAGCAGCGTGAAGTGATGCGGCGTCACTTCACAAGTGACGCGGGCCTTGGCCCGCTTTCCTCGGCGCACCGATTTGAGCGCGTTCGAAGTAGAAAGATGAGCCACGTGCAGCCGCGATTCGCGAATCTGTTGTGCGAGCGTCACGTCGCGATCCACAATGCCGGCCTCCGCCGCGCCCGGCATGGCGCGCAATCCCAGCCGAAAGCTGGTTGCGCCTTCGTGCATCGAGCAATTTTCCGTGAGGCGCGTGTCCTCGGCATGCTGGACAACCGGAAAGTTCAACTCGGCGCCAAGCCGCAACGCCATGCGCATGATGTCGTCATCAAGGATGGGCTTGCCGTCATCCGTAACCGCGACCGCCCCGGCACGTTGCAAGGCCGCGAAGTCGCTGAGAGTTTGTCCGCGGCTGCCGCGCGTGGCCGCGCCGATCGGGAAAACGTTGACCACCGCTCCGCGCTCCGGACTGCGAAGCCATGTCACCCACTCCGCCGTGTCGACCACCGGCGCGGTGTTGGGCATGGTGCAGACGGACGTGAATCCTCCAGCCGCAGCGGCCGCAGTGCCGCTGGCGATGGTTTCTTTGTAGCTTTGTCCCGGCTCGCGCAAATGCACATGCAGATCGATGAAGCCGGGAGCCACGATCAACCCGCGCGCGTCAAACTTCTCGTCGGCGCTTCCGCGGACCTTGTTCGGCAGAGCAACTTCTGCGACGCGCCCATCGCGCAGCAGCACGTCCATCGGCGCGTTGATCTTCGCGGCGGGGTCGATGAGCTGCCCGCCTTTAATCAGCAGGCTGGCGCTCGTTTCGCGTTGGCTCTTCGCAGTCATCAATTAGCAGTTAACAGTTGGCAAGTAGCATTCGGCGCAAGACTCATTTCGTGGCTCACTTCGCCTTCCCCAATGCCCGCGCCAAAATCGCCATCCGCGTCGGCACTCCGTTGTGCACTTCTTCCACAATCACCGACTGCGGCCCGTCGGCGATCTCCGCCGTCAACTCCAGCCCGCGGATAATCGGCCCCGGATGCATCACAATGGCATCGCGCTTGGCCAGCTTCAGGCGCGCCGCGGTCATCTGGTAGCGCGCGATGTAATCTTGCACGCGAATTTTCTGCCCGGCCAGCCGTTCTTTCTGCACCCGCAGCAGCATCACCACATCTGTACCGCGCAGGCCTTCTTCGATCTGGCGCGTAATGCGCAGCCCGGGCGCAAGCGTGGCCGCGACTTCAGGCACAAACTCCGGCGGGCCGCAGAGCGTAATCTTGACTCCGAGCTTGGTCAGCAAGTGGCACGCCGAGCGCGCCACGCGGCTGTGCAGAATGTCTCCAATGATCGTAGCCTGCAATCCCTTCAGCGATTTCTTGTGTTTCAGGATGGTGAAAGCATCGAGCAGCGCCTGCGACGGATGCTCGTGCATGCCGTCACCGGCGTTGATGATCGGAATATCGAGATGCTGCGCCATCAAGTGCGGCGCTCCGGCCGAAGGATGGCGGATGACGATCGCATCGGCGCCCACCGCGCGCAAGGTGTAACCGGTATCGAGCAGCGACTCACCCTTTTCAATGCTCGATCCCGAAGACTGCACCAGCGTCGTCATCGCCCCCAGCGACTTTGCGGCAAACTCAAACGACGAGCGGGTGCGCGTGGACGCTTCGTAAAACAAAAGAGCAATGCGCTTGCCGCGCAGCAGCGGCCGGGCCTTCAGCGGGTTCATGCGGCGGGCCAGTTTGAGCAGGCCCAGGATTTCCTTCGCGTCCAGGTGTTCAATCCCGAGCAGCGAACCGCGTGCGGGCTTATTCATCGCGTGACAGATCAGCGAACAACAGATCAGTCGAACAAAAAGATAAACGCTGCATCATACGCGGCGAGCGGGGCTGGAGCAAGGGGTTCGCACGCCAGATAAGGAGCAGGGATAGAATCTCAGCTCAGCAGGTTACGAACGGGCGCGACGGCCGAAAAATGCTCCGGCCAGTGCTCCCCCGATGCTGGCCAGGATCACGCACGCGAGAAAGGCCACGATCAGGCTGCCGATCATCATTACGGTGAGGCCTGCAGCAGATCGCATGAACTCCAGGCTCGCTTGAAACTGCGGCTCCGAGTAGCGGGAAGCCGTCTGCTCCACGGCATCGAGCATTACCTTCCGGATTTCCGGACCTTTGTGAAGCACGGCCACGGCCAGCGCTTCGAGGACGGCCCACATCCCAAAGCAGAGCAGGCCGCTGCACGCGCCCAACCGCGCACCTTCCGTTGTGCTGACCACCGTACCGGGAGTGCGCCGCAGATAAAACGCTACGGCTAGAAATCCCGCGCCCAGCACCGCCAGCGGCAGGGCGACCAGACCTGTACTCATCACCACCGCCGCAATAAAAGCGGCCAGTGCACACGGTTGCAGAGCCCGCGACCACTGCACCGGAAGGCGAAGCCCGCCCGCGCTCACGCTCGCACGTGACGGGTCGCCAAGCGTATTGGCAAGCAGAGCCGGCCCGACCTCCGACTCGGAAATCACGACTGGCACAGGCTCCGCAACGGTGACGCGAATCTGCGGCGCGCCACAATGCGAACAGAAGGGCACACCGTCCTCCACCGACTGCCCGCATTTGTGACAGGGATGATCCATCCGAACTCAAGAAGGGCTTGTTTGAAAGTACCGCAGCGCTACCGCCGAGGCAAGGACGGAGCAGCGGGGTTAAAAACCCGGGGAGGGCTCCAAACACGATTGCCCCAGGAGAATAAAGACGGCCTCGCCTGGAATTCGGTGTTTAAATATCTCCCTGTTTCCCGCGCGCGCGAAGATAAACGAGCGCAAAAGTTGCGCCCTTGCCCGAATCTCGCGGCTCGACCGCAACCACGTGCTGGTTGTCTTCCGTGCCAACTTTCAGTTCGGTAACCGGGCCGCCGTCGCTGTCGCACTTCAGCTGCTTCGATTCCTGGTTTTTATCCTTATCTTTCGAATCCTTGGATCCGGAGTCCTGAGAAACCTTGTCGTCGCCGTGCACGCTGACGTCGCCGCCGTGCTTCTGCGAGTGGCACTCCAGCACCTTCCCGTATTTTTTCAATTTCTCTCGGTAGAAGTCGACAACTTTAGCCGGAGCGTCGTCGGATTCGTATTTTGCGACGACGAGCTTCAGACCGAAGCCTTCCGTCGCGACTCCGAAATTCAGCGGATCATTGTTTTCGTCGCGTTTGGGGTGCGCGCCGGGATACAACGGTAATCCAGCATTATGCGCGTCGGCATCCTTGCCCACATGCAGATCGCCAACCGAACTGCGAACGTCAAGAGACTTGTCCTGCGTGTCGGATTGCTGCGCCAATGCTGGCAACGTCACCATCGCAGCGATTGTGAGAGAAAGCGTCAGACGATGAAACATGTGGTCCTCCTCAACAATAAGCGGGACTAGGTAAGCGCGAAGCTAAATATCCGCTTCCTTGCCGTGCGTCCGCACGTAGACCAGAGAAAAACTCGACCCCTTACCTTCGGATTCCACCGCCACGATGTGCTGATTCTCGTCCGTGCCGGCCTTGAGTTCCACGTTCTTGCCGTTGTTCATATCACAAGTCAGCGCGTGCGAGTCGCTCGACTTGTCCGAATATTTCATGTTCATGTTGAAGTGGCCCGACGTGTGACACTCCAGCACGGAGCCATACTTCTTCAGTTGATCTCTATAGAAAGCAAGAATCTTCTCAGGCGCGTCGTCCGACTCATATTCCAGCGCGACTACTCTCAAACCATATCCGAAGCCTGAGATGCTCACGTTGGCGCTCTTGTCATCGTGCCCGGAATCCTCCGGCTTCAATCGTGCCCCGGGATAAACCGCCAGGCCCGTGTCGGCAACGTCAGCGCCTTTGCTGACATGAATCCCGCCCAGCGGAGTTTTGATATCCACCTGCTTGTCCTGCCCATTCGATTCTTTCTTCACATTCACGCTGCAACCAGAAAGCAGCACGCCAGCCAAAGCCGCCGCCACCAAACTCACGCCGCGAACCCAATAAAATTTATTGCTGTGCATCCGGAGTGCCTCCGCTCGCCACTTGCGCCGGCCGCTCGATTCCGGCGCCGCGCTGCGCCACATTCGGAATCGTTACCGGCAGATGTCCGCGAATCGCAATCTCGCCGAACAACGCCCTGATCGCGCCCAATTCCGAAACCGTCGCATTCGAGAATGTACAAACGTAATTCTCGATCTTCGGAAAATCTGACGCCAGATACGGATTCCCCATCGCCACCACCACCGTCTTCGCCGCCGCTCGGTCCAGCAACTGCTGCAACAGCGTTCCCGTAGCGTCAGCCATCGCCATCGAGTTTCCCATCTTTCCCGCGCTCGGAATCACATAGACCGCCGTAACCACCGTTTGCGCCTCGTCCACGGCCTTGAGCACATCGTCGCTCTCGCCGGCCGCAATCCGTGGGTCCACGTAAATCACGCGCGCGTCCGGAATTCGCGCGCGGAATTCGCGCCCAAACACGCGCCCAGACTCCGTGCGCACGTCGTCGGAAAAGATCACCGCAACCACCTGGTTGTGGGTCTCTTCCACTGTGGTATACGGAAGCCCGGCCTTAATAGTTCCCTTTGATTTCAGCGGCAGCACCTTGCCATTGTCGCGAACCAGCGTAACGGCCGACTCCGCCACTTGCTGTCCAAACGCGATGTTTTCCGGCTTGCCGACCGCTGTTGCCAGCCCGCTCAAATCCACCGTGCGAGAAAGTTGCAGACCCAGCGACGCCTTTATTTTCAGTATCTTAAGCACCGAGTGATCCAGCCGTTCGCGCGAGATTTCCCCCGACCGCGCCGCCTTGACCATGGCCTCATACGAAGCCCCCAGGTCGGCCGGAATAAGCAACAGATCGTTCCCCGCTTTGAACGCCTCCACGGCGGCGCGCCCAATATTGTTGGCAAAAAGATGAGTCAGCCCGGCCATGTCGAGCGCATCGGTCACAATCAGGCCTTTGAATCCCATCTGCTTTTCAAGCAGATCCGTCACCACGCTCGGAGAAATCGTAGCCACATGATTCGGATCGGGATCGAGCGCCGGAACCGTAACGTGCGCCACCATCACCGCATCCACTCCGGCGGCAATCGCCTGGCGAAACGGCGGCAGTTCGATCGAATCGAGATGAGCGCGGTCCACATTCACAGACGCCACGCCGAGATGCGAATCGGTGGCCGTGTCTCCGTGTCCCGGAAAATGTTTCACCGTAGTCAGCATCCCGGCCTCGTGCGCGCCTTTGATGTAAGCCGTAACCAGATCGCCCACCTGCTGGGGATCTTCGCCGAACGACCGCGTGTTGATGATGGGATTCGCCGGGTTCGAGTTCACATCCGCATCAGGAAAAAAATTCCAGTGAATGCCGATCGCCCGCGATTCCTCGCCCGTGATGCGCCCGAAGTTTTCCGCGTCTTCCATCTTGCCGTCGCCTCCGAACGCCATGGCATGAGGAAACACCGTAGCCCCCATCAGCCGCATCGACAAACCGCGCTCAAAATCGGCGGCAAAAAGCAACGGCAGCTTGGAGTCGCGTTGCAACCGGTTAAGCAATTCCGCCGCCTCATAAGGCTCGCTGCGCAAAAGGAACGGACCATCCACGCGCACCGTCATCGCGAACGACCCAATGTGATATTTCTGCATCGCATCGCGCCACTGCAGGTATTCCGGGCTCTCCACGTTGAGAAAGCTGGCCCGGCACCAGATCATGAACACCTGCCCAACTTTTTCTTCGAGCGTCAGCTTGTGGAGCGTCCGCTCCGCCCA
>JBEKDY010000126.1:0-25401 GCA_050014115.1 Candidatus Sulfotelmatobacter sp.
AATTTCTACCAGTCGCTGCACACTTCGGTGATCACCGAAGACGGCACGCCGTTCGAAATCCAGATTCGCACCGAAGAAATGCACAAGATGGCGGAAGAGGGAATCGCCGCCCACTGGAAATACAAAGACGGCCCGGTCTCCGCACAGGACGAACAGCGCCTAGCCTGGTTGCGGCAAGTAGTCGAGTGGCAGCGCGACGTCAGCGATCCCAACGAATTTCTTTCCACGCTCAAGGTCGATCTCTACCCCGAAGAGGTCTACACCTTCACTCCCAAAGGAAAAGTAGTAGTGCTGCCGCGCGACGCCACGCCCGTCGATTTCGCCTACACCATTCACACCGAAGTGGGCCACACCTGTGTTGGCGCCAAGGTTAACGGACGCATGGTGCCGCTGCGCCACAAACTGCACTCCGGCGACATCGTCGAAATTCAAACTCAGCCCGGCCACAAGCCGAGCCGCGACTGGCTGGCGCTGGTCAAGTCTTCGCGCTCGCGCAACAAGATCAAGCACTGGCTCAACGTGCATCAGCGCGAACGCGCCATTGAGATTGGCCGCAAGCTGATCGAAAAAGAAGCCCGCAAATACCGCATCGCGCTGAAGGAAATCAAGGACGAAGCGCTGCTGAAAGTCGCTTCCGGATACGGACTGGGCAAAGCCGACGACCTGATGGCCGGCATCGGCTATGGAAAATATTCGGCTCGCCAGGTGCTGGCTCGGTTGTTACCTCCCGGCGTCACGCCCACTATCGAAGGAGAAATCGAAGCCTCCGACGAACTGGGCGACAAAACTGGAACCATCGCCAGCGTGGTGCGCCGCGTCTTCGGCGGCGAGCAGGACGCCATCACCGTCAAAGGCCAGGGCGATATGCTGGTCTACCGCGCGCGCTGTTGTAATCCCATCCGCGGCGAAGGCATCATCGGCTACATCACCCGCGGCAAGGGCGTTGCCGTCCACTCCATCAACTGTTCGAACGTCACCAATCTTCTTTACGAGCCCGAGCGAAAAATTGAAGTAGGATGGGCGCGCGATGAAACTACTCCCACAGCCTATCCCGTAAAACTCACCGTCTTCTGCGACGATCGTTTCGGAATGCTGAAGAGCATCACCAGCGTGATCGGTGATGCCAAGAGCAACATCCGTAACATCTCCGCCCGCACTGCCAACAGCCAGGCCAGCGTCGAAGTCGTCCTCGACATCTCCGACCTCAAACATCTCGAGCAAATCATCGCAGGCCTGCGAAAAATTCCCGGCGTTCACGAAGTGCAAAGACTGCAGAAAATCTGAGAGGCAACACGAGCTACTAACCACTATCCACTGCCCTTCAGAATAACCTCTGCGTGCAGCGTTTCCTCCAGCTGCCCGCTTAGCCACGATTTCAATTGTTCCTTCACCACGGCGGGAACCTGAACGAACTCCAGTCCCGCATTGCCCTCGTTGTCGCGCCAGCAGACTTCCGCGCTGATCTTGGCGCTAACCGGCGGACCCGGCAACGTCAGCTGCAACACCACTCGCTCGCCTACCTGCAGCGTAGGCGAGTTGGTGAGGGCAATGCCGAGTTCGCTGATATTCACCGTGGTCGCTATAAATTCAGCGCGGGAACCGCCCGAGACCTGCACCGGAATCCGCACCGGACAGCGAAAGTAGCGCCTTCTTTCGCTCACCATGAGCGGATAGGACACTTTGAGGGTTCGCACCAGAACCGCCGGAGGTATCGGCTTTACCAGCACAAAGCTGGCGCCCGCGCGGAACGCGCTCGGCATCTCGTCGTTGGCATTCAAAATCGCAATCACCACCGCTGCCTTGTGCGACGTCATTTCACGGGACTTCTTGAGCAGGTCCAGCGCCGCCGTTGCCTCTTTGAAGTCCACGACGATCGCTTCGTACTTGGCATGGCACAATTTGCGCGCGGCGGACACGAAGTCCGAACACACGTCCACATGCATCGCCAGTTTGCCCATGTAGTAGCAAAGCAGGTCGATGGTCTGAATGTCGGCACTTACCAGCAGGGCCCTGACGCCTAGGTTCTTGGAGGGCAAAATTTCTCTTTTCTCAATGTCTCTTTCTCAATGCGGAACCGGCCGCGATGGTGCGGCCGAGGCGGACGTTCATATGGCGAGGACCTCGGGTATTTCCATCTCGCCGTGTTCGAAGGCATGCACAAATGCGTCCACTACCGTGGGATCAAAATTCGTTCCGGCACTGGAGACGATCACCTGCTTGGCCTCAAACGGCGTTACCGCCCGACGATAAGGCCGGTCGCTGGTCAGCGTGTCAAACGCATCGGCGACGGCCAGCACCCGGGCTTCGAGCGGAATCTCGTTGCCTTTGGCCGGACCATATCCCGAGCCGTCAAACTTGTCATGATGAGCAAGAATGATGGGCAGCACGCGCCGCAATGAACCTCCAACCGGCTCGAGCAACGCCACTCCCTTCTGCACATGCTTGCGCATTTCCAGCATCTCCTCCGGAGTCAGGCTCGCCGCCTTGTACAGGAGTTGGCGGCTGGTTTCGAGTTTGCCCACGTCATGCAGCATGGCCGCCGCCCGCACGTCGTCGACCCGTTCCTGGTCGAATCCCATCTGCGTCGCAATCGATGACGCGTAGAACGCCACCCGGTAAGAGTGATTGTGCGTGTATTTGTCGTTCGAAATAAATTGCTGCAGAATCGTCAACAGGCCAAAGTAAGTCTGCCGGAGTTCGACCATGTGACGTTCTTTCTTGTCATAAAGCGTTCCCATCGCGTAGGCCGTAATCTCCAGCATGCACGCCCAGGTCACGATCTCCGACCACTCCGCATAGCTCAACGCAAACGGACCCGTGCCCGCAAAGAGCCCCGTATTTTTCCACATGAGTATCAACACCATGAAGATGCTGGCGGTGGCCGTCAGCACGGCGTGCCTCCGGCCATAAACGTAAGCCGAAAAAATTGTGGGCAGCGTGTAGAGCCCCAGAATCATGCGGTGAGACTCCACCAGCCAGTTGAACAGCGCCGCAATTACGAACAGGGACAGCACCAGCCACAGCTCCTGATTGATCCGGGACAGACCCGCCTTGAATTTCGAAGTGGGGTCCGCCGCTCCTCCCGCAACCCTTCCAGGATTGCCCAGCACGCGTTCGTTGGCTAATAGCGATGTTGATTTCATTCCACGTCCTTTTCCGTTCGCCCGGGAGGTTCCCTTGAACGAGACTCCTCCCACCTGCACTATCGGCAGGTTCCCGGTTGAACTTGAGCGGGAACAAGACGTCAGTTCTCAGTTCTCGGCTCTCAGTTCTCAGTTAGAATCTTCTAAGCGCGCTTTCCGCGGGCAACGTTTTTTGCTGAGCACTGAGAACTGAGAACCGAGAACTGCTTTCCCATGCGCGAAGTCATTTCCACCAAAGACGCTCCCCAGGCCATCGGCCCTTATTCGCAAGCCATCAAGGCCAACGGATTCATCTTCGTCTCCGGCCAGGTCGCCATCGATCCCGCGACCCAGCAGGTTGTCGCCGGGGACGCAGCCGCGCAGACCGACCGCGTCCTGCGCAACCTGTCGGAGATTCTGGAAGCGGCCGGCAGCGGCCTCGGTAAAGTTGTCCGCGCCACCGTCTTCCTCAAGAACATGAACGAGTTCGCCGCCGTAAACCAGGTCTACGGAAAATATTTCAGTTCCGCTCCGCCCGCCCGCTCCACGGTGGAAGTGGCGCGCCTGCCCAAGGACGTGCTCGTAGAAATTGACGTAATCGCGCTGGAGTAGAAAAGCTCAACTGCACGCCGGAGAGTATCTGAGCAGTCACAGAGCAAGGCAGGCAACCTCTGTGCACTCTGCGCCCTCTGTGGTTAATATGTTCTCGGAGGAAGCATGAAGAAGCGCTTGTTCTCAGGAGCGATAATTGCAGGAGCCATGGTTCTGGTCACCGCGGTCGCCGTGGCGCAGACCGCACCCGCAAAACCGAAGGCTAAGGTCGCCCCCCCCAATAACAACGCTCCTACCAGGGTGACCGGTGACGGGGTGAAAACCGATTCCGGCCTGCAATACTGGGAGATCCGGGTGGGCACCGGCGAAGTTGCCAAAGAGGGCAGCCACGTCCGCGTGCACTACACCGGCTGGCTCACCACGGGCAAAAAGTTTGACAGTTCCGTCGACAGGGGACAGCCGTTCGATTTCACGATCGGCAACGGAGAAGTCATCCGGGGATGGGAAGAAGGTGTTGCCGGAATGAGAGTCGGCGGCAAGCGCCAGTTGCGCATTCCTCCGGAACTCGGTTACGGCGCGGACGGTTCCCCGCCCACGATTCCTCCCAACGCCACGCTGATTTTCGACATTCAGCTGCTGGCAGTGCAGTAGGAGAGAAAAGCGGCGGCGGTGAATTCGGCTGTTACGCTTTGACCACTTTGCCGCTGCGCAAGCAGGAGGTGCAGACGCGCATGCGCTTGGCCGCCGTAGGTCCCACGCGGGCGTGCACCGGACGCAGATTCACATTCCAGCGCCGCTTGGTCACGTTGTGGGCGTGGCTGATGCGGTTTCCCGCCTGCGGCTTCTTGCCGCAAATATCACACTGTTGAGCCATAACGGGTACAGATTCCTTTCAGAAGTCGTCTGGTAAACCTTTATTCTACAGGACTTACAGCCGCCTGACAAATTCACCGAAACCCCGCCCGGACGAGGTAAAATAATAGCGTTACAGGGGGAAGTCATGCGCAATAGTGGCAAATCAAGTTTCATGGAAAACGTGCTGGTCCTGGCTCTGATGGGCATTCTTGCCGGAGCGGCGGGCGGTCTCGCCATCGGCATCGTCACCGGACGCACCGCGTCCACAAGCAGCACCACCAGCGCCGCGCGCTAAGTCCGGAGCTCTGATTCCGGGTCGCTAATTCTGCAGCATCCGGGGCTCCCAGTCGCGGGAGTCCGTTCCGTCCCTGTGCGATACTGAAGCGATGCAGTCTCCGCTCCAGGCGCCGTCCGCGGCCACAGATCCCAAATCAGTGAAGGTGAATCTCACCACTGGCACCGGCGTGGATATCGAGTGGAAAGACGGCCACCTGTCTCACTACAACTTTGTCTACCTGCGTGACGCCTGCCCCTGCGCCCTGTGCGAAGACGAGCGCGCCCAGGCCGGCCGCCGGCACGGCGAGCCCGCGAAACTCGCCCCCGGAACCCTGCCCATGTTCAAACCCGCTGCCAAGCCGCTCTCGGCGGAAGCCATCGGCAAATACGCCATCAAATTTAACTGGAACGACAAGCACGACCTCGGCCTCTACTCCTGGAAATTTCTCCGCGAAGTCTGCCCCTGCGAAGAATGCAAGGCCGCCGGATCGGTCGCGGCGGACCTGAGGGCCTAGCAACCTGCTGAAGAATTCACCCATGCACGAAGTATCCCCGCACGAAGTATCCGCACACGATGTACCTATGCACGAAATACCCATGCACGAAATACCCATGCATGCAGCACCGTGGAAGAGCGGCGCTTCAGCGCCGCGTAAAGCTCCACCATAAGCGCGGGCTTCAGCCCCGGTGGTCGCGTTTTGTGTCCGGCGAATGGTTGCAGGGGCTTTTCGCGGACGATCTAACTGATTCTGACCAGCAAGTCCTAACATGCAAGAAGGCAAATTCAGCAAAACCGCGCAGCGCGTAGCGATTCGCCGCGCCGCGCACCAGCTTCTCGATAATCCCAAAGTCCTCGACGATCCCCTGGCCTTGCGGATCATCGGCTCCGAAGCCGCCGCAGCGCTCCGCACCGATCCGAAGGAGCATCACGCTTTTTCCCGCGCCTTCCGCGCCTTCATGGCCGCCCGCAGCCGCTTCGCCGAAGACGAACTCGCCAGTGCCGTCGAGCATGGGGCCAACAAAGATGGAGTCACACAATGCGTAATTCTCGGCGCCGGCCTCGACACCTTCGCCTACCGCAACCCGCATCCCCACCTGCGCGTGTTTGAAATCGACCACCCCGCCACGCAAGCCTGGAAGCGCGAGCAACTTCAGGAAGCAGGCATTCCGATCCCGCCGTCGCTGACCTTCGTCCCCGTCGACTTCGAAAATCAAACCCTCGCCGACGCCCTTGCCCGCTCCGGACTGAACGCGAATGCGCCAACATTTTTCTCCTGGCTGGGAGTGACCCCCTACCTAACTCGCGAAGCCTGCATGACCACACTCAGCGTGATCGCGAAAATGCCCCCAGGCAGCGGCGTAGTCTTCGATTTCGCCATCGACCCCGCGCTCTTAAACGCAGGCCAGCGACAGGCGCTCGCCGCCCTCTCCAAACGCGTAGCCGCCGCCGGAGAGCCCTTCCAACTCTTCTTCGACCCCGCCAAATTGCAGCACGAACTGAAGTCTCTGGGATTCCACCGCACCGAATTCCTGCAAGGCGCGCAAATCAACGCCCGCTACTTCAAAGATCGAGCCGATGGCCTGCAGGTCCGCGGCGGCCTCGGCCATCTGATGAGCGCCTGGGTGTGATTGCTCGCGCGTTCCCGATTAGAGACACCTGTGGATTCCTGGTGATATCCGTCACAGACTTGCGACCCGCTCACTTGTGAAAATCAGGCCGACCGCGGTTCCATGCCCTGGGCACAATTTCATCCCCGGCACAACTCCAGTGCCGTAGGCACGCAATGTGAAAGCCCGGCACGGCAGTGCCGGGACGGTCCGGTGGGCGCGACAACCGAGTCCCGGAGGGACGTCACGATGTCCCATACATATCCCAACGTCCTCATCCATTGCGTCTTCAGCACGAAGAACCGCCGCGATTCCATCCCCGATGAATTGCTGGAAAAACTCCGCGTGTATTTCGTCGGAATTGGCAAGAATCACGACATTCCCGTACTCTGCGCCGGAGGCACCTCCAACCACGCCCACCTGTTGATCGCGCTGCCCGCGACCATGCCGCTGGCCAAGGCCGTGCAGATTCTCAAAGCCAATTCCTCGCGCTGGCTCGGCGAGCACGGATTCGATTTTGCCTGGCAGGAAGGCTACGGAGCATTCAGCGTGAGTCCGTCCAACGTGAACGCCGTGAAGCATTACATCGAGCATCAGGCCGAGCATCACGCAAAACATTCGTTCGAGGATGAATTCGTCTCGCTCCTGCGAAAGAGCAACGTGGCCTACGATTCGCAATACGTCTTCGGATGAAAACGTTCCGTCCCTACGGGACTCGTTTCAAATGCTGCCCTGCAGCCCGGCACTGCCGTGCCGGGCTTTCCTATACCGCCGCTTCGCGGCTCGAGCATCCTGTAAAATTGAATAATCTCCCCCGGAGCCACTTCCGCATTGTCTTTTCTCGATCAACTCAACCCGCAGCAGCGCGAGGCCGTCGAAACTACCGAGGGCCCGGTGCTCATCCTCGCTGGCGCGGGCAGCGGCAAGACGCGTGTCATCACCTTCCGCATCGCCTACCTGATCGAGCACAAGGGCGTGATGCCCGAATCCATCCTCGCGATGACCTTCACCAACAAGGCCGCCGCCGAAATGGGCGAGCGCGTCGAAAAACTGGTCGGCGGACTCAGCATTGCCAAGCCGGTCATCTCCACGTTCCATTCTTTCTGCGTGCGCGTGCTGCGCCGCGACATTGAAGCCCTACAGATACCTTCAGCCACGCCCGGCAAGCCGCCCATCGGTCACACAAAAAAATTCGTCATCTACGACGAAAGCGACCAGCAGGCCGTGGTCAAAGGCATCATGAAGCGCCTCGGCCTCGACGACAAGCAGCTCACCCCGCGCATCGTGCTCGGCCGCATCTCGTGGGCGAAAAATCACATGCTCAATCCGCAGGAACTTTACCTGCAATCGGCCGATCCCAAGACCGAAAAGATCGCACACCTGTTCGAGGAATACCGCAAAGAACTGCTCAAAGCCAACGCCCTCGACTTCGACGACTTGCTGCTCGAAGCGACGCGACTACTCAAATCGTCCGCGACCGTTCGCGAATACTACAACCGCCGCTTCCAATATCTGCTCATCGACGAATATCAGGACACCAACCGTCCGCAATACGAACTCATGCGCATGCTGGCCGGCGAGCGCCACAACGTCTGCGCCGTGGGCGATGAAGACCAGTCGATTTACTCCTGGCGCGGCGCCGACATTCGCAACATTCTCGAATTCGAGCAGGACTTTCCCGAAGCCAAAATTATCCGCCTCGAGGAAAATTACCGCTCCACGCAAAACATTCTGCAAGCCGCGTCCGCCGTGGTCGCAAACAATATCCGCCGCAAAGGCAAAAATCTCTGGACCGCGCGCCAGGGCGGCACCAAGATCGGCTACTACGAAGCCCCCGACGGCGAAAACGAAGCCCTCTTCGCCGCCGACCACATCGCAAAATACTTGCGCGAAGCGACCGAGCATTCCGAAAACGGCCGCGAGACTCCGCGCGCCGCCGTGCTCTACCGCACCAATTCGCAGTCGCGCCTGTTTGAAGAAGCCATGCGCCGCTACGGCCTCAAATACAAAGTAGTCGGCGGATTCTCTTTCTATGAGCGCTCCGAAATCAAAGACCTCATCTCCTATCTGAAAGTAATCCAAAATCCCGACGACACCATCTCGCTCCTGCGCGTAATCAACACTCCCACCCGCGGCATCGGCAAAGGCACCATCGACACCCTCGAACATCTCGCGCTCGAAACAGGATTATCGCTCTGGGGCGCAATCGGCGAGGCGTTGCGCCGCCAACTCCTGCCGCAGCGCGCCCTGGCATCGCTAAAAAGTTTCCAGCAGCTGATCGAAGACGCGAGAGCAATGCTGAACGGAACCTTCACTGATCAACTAGCAAACTCCGCAGGAGCCAGCGGCGGCGACGCGAACGCACCCAGTCCCGCAGGGACGGAAAGTGATAGCCCAGGACGGAAGTCCTGGGTAGGCGAGGAGAGTGGAACAAGTCCCGTCAGGGACGTCACGGCCAGCGAAGACGCCACGGCCTTCGACCCCACCGAATTCGGAAATTTCTCCTTCGACTTCGGCACCGCGGAGCCAGAGGCTGACGCGAGTGTGGAAGCGGGATCCCTCGACGACAGCCAGCGAGACGTAGACGCTATTTTGCCTGATCCCGCGGAATCATCGGGTGCCGCGAACGCGTTCCCGACTCCCACAGTGAGCACCGCTGACCTCCTGAAATTCCTCATCGACCGCACCGGCTACATCAAGCTGCTCGAAGCTGAAGATACGCAGGAAGCCTACTCCCGCATCGAAAACCTGCGCGAACTGGTCAACGCCGCCGCCGATTCCCGCGACCGCGCCGAAACGCTCGACCAGTTCCTCGACCACGCAGCCCTCATTGCCGACACCGACGACTACGACCAGCGCTCGCAAATCACGCTGATGAGCCTGCACGCCGCCAAGGGCCTGGAATTTCCGCTGGTATTTTTAAGCGGCCTCGAAGAAGGCCTGTTCCCGCACTCCCGCACCATGCTCAATCCCGACGACATCGAAGAAGAACGCCGCCTCGCCTACGTCGGCATGACCCGCGCCATGGACCAGCTGATCCTCACCCGCGCCGTCTACCGCCGCAGATACGGCAGCGACCTGCCCGAAGCCAGCGTCCCCTCAAGATTCCTGGAAGAAGTCCCCGCCCCGCTGATCGAGGAGCTAGGCACGCGACGTGCTCGTGGGGGAAGTGCTCATGCGGGGTCGGGTTATGTGGGGACGGGCACTCTTGCCCGTCCAGCGGGGCGCAGCCCCGCTGCCTTCGATGACACCACCTCTACCCACTACTCCTACGAAGACGAAGACCAAAGCGCCGCCTGGCAAGGCCGAGCCAGCGGCCCAAGCCGTCAAAAACCCACCGCCCCTGCCCGCCCCTACAACTCCATCGAGAACATCGCCGAATTCTTCGCCAGCCGCGGCAAAAAATTCACCGTCCCGAAAACTCCAGTCGAAGAACCCACCGGCAAGCGCGGATTCCGCCCCGGCCAGAAGGTTCGCCACCCCAAATACGGAGAAGGCACCGTCTACCAGCGCGAAGGAGAAGGCGAAGAAGCCAAGATTACGGTACAATTCCCTCGCTTCGGTTTGAA
The DNA here is from genome assembly GCA_050014115.1 of Candidatus Sulfotelmatobacter sp. Taxonomy (GTDB): domain Bacteria; phylum Acidobacteriota; class Terriglobia; order Terriglobales; family Acidobacteriaceae; genus Sulfotelmatobacter. The sequence continues at coordinate 9,983 of JBEKDY010000126.1, forward strand.
GAAGCTGGTCGAAAAGTACGCCCAGCTGGAGCGCGCCTGAACACAATTTAGTAATTTTGTAATCTGGTAATTTGTAATTTTGGACTTGCGTAATTTTTAGCGGACGAGAAGCCCCGGCGTTTTAAATTACCCAATTGCACAATTACAAAATTACTCAATCTTCAAGAAAGCATTCATGGCAAACACATCAAAGTTAACCAAAGAAGAACGCAAGAAATCCAAACGCGCCTCCCGCAAGAAACGCAAAGCGGAAAAGCCGCTCAAGCCCCGCGACTACGCCCGCGGATCGAAAAAGCCCAAAGTCAAGAAGCTGGCGCGCGGCCAGGCGAAGCGGTAAGCGCAGAATTCGTGGAGGAGCGGGCGCCCTAGCCCGCTCCGTCGCGAAGCGACGTTAGGTTCTAAGCTGATAGCTGAAAGCTGAGAGCTGAAAGCTGAGAGCTAACAGCTGACCTCAGGAGACCACAACCGCTTGTCACAACCATCCACGGAGCCCGCCGCAACCATCCGCACCTCCGATAAGCAGGTTTTCTGCTGCAAGTCCATCGACAAGCTAATCTCCGACTCCGAGAACCCGGAAAACCGCCTCAGCAAATCGCTGGGCCCGTGGTCGCTGACCGCGCTGGGCATCGGCGCCATCATCGGTTCCGGCATTTTCATCCTTACCGGCACCGCCGCCGCCGGAGAATACTTCCAGGCACCGTCGCTCCTGCATGCGCAGGCGCTCGACGTGATCGTGAACTTTCTACGCACCGGCAGCACCGCGGGAGCGCTCATGCACGGACGCCCGCCTGCCGGACCATCCATTGCGATTTCGTTCTTGCTTGTGGCGGTCGCATGCAGCTTCGCCGGATTGTGCTACGCCGAACTGGCCTCGATGATCCCCATCGCCGGCAGCGCCTACACCTATTCCTACGCCACGCTCGGCGAAATTTTCGCCTGGATCATCGGCTGGGACCTCATCCTCGAATACGTCGTGTCGAACGTCGCAGTCGCAGTCGGCTTTGCCGGTTACACGAAAGCGCAACTGGCGGTCTTCGGCCTCAACTTGCCTTTCCTTCTCACGCTGCTGCTGGTGCGCGGCGTGAAGGAGTCGGCCGAGACCAACAACATCATGGTGACGGTAAAAATCGGCGCCATCCTGACCTTCCTGGTCGTCGGCGGAATGCTGGTGAAGCCCGCGAACTGGGTGCCGTTCGCGCCCTCTGGCTTCGCCGGAATCGTCACCGGAGGCGCCATCGTTTTCTTTACCTACATCGGATTCGATTCGGTCTCAACAGCCGCCGAGGAATCGCGCAATCCGCAAAAAGATTTGCCTTTCGGCATCATCATGTCGCTGATTGTCTGCACTCTGCTCTATGTCGGAGTCGCCGTCGTATTGCTCGGCATGATGAAGTACACGACGTTCGTCTCCGGCGCAGCTGCCGAAGCGCCCGTGGCATACGCGATGAAATATCTGGGAGTGCACCCGTTCTTCCGATCAGTAATCGTAATAGGCGCGCTGACCGGCATGATCTCTTCGCTGCTCGTGTTTCAGTACGGCCAGGCGCGCATCTGGTACGCCATGTCCCGCGACGGCCTGCTGCCGAAGTTGTTCTCCGCGGTGCACCCGAAATTCAAGACGCCCTACTGGTCCACCTGGATCGCCTGCTTCGCCGTAGGAATTCCCGCCGGCCTCGTCGACATTGGAGACGCCGCCGACCTCGCCAACATCGGCACGCTGTTCGCCTTCGTCCTGGTTTCGCTGGGGGTGATCATCCTCCGCCGCCGCCAGCCCGACCGCAAGCGCGCCTTCCGAGTCCCGTTCGTCCCGTGGTTCCCGCTGATTTCAGTCGTGCTCTGCGGCGGCCTGATGTTGGGCCTCACCCTGATCACCTGGCTCCGCTTCGTGATCTGGCTAGGCCTAGGATTGCTGATCTACGTCTTCTACAGCCGCCACCGCAGCGAGTTCGCGAAGAAGTAGCTCTCAGCTGTCAGCCATCAGCTCTTAGCTCAAAAATACTCTGTCATCCTGAGCGAAGCGGACCGGTGAGCGAAGCGAGCCGGCCCGCGCAGTCGAAGGATCCCTGCAATCTTATCAGCTGCCTGCGGTGTTGAAGGGAGTTCGCATGCCGCTCGAGCGATTCTTGTCCGAGTGGCGGAGTCCTCGTTGCGAAACCCGCCCCCTACTTCTCCCACTCACTCAAAAACAAATACCTCCCGCGCAACTCATCCTTCTGCGCCTCGGGCGTCGCGCTCAAATGCATCACCGGCCATCCATCTGCCGGAGAGTACACCGGCCATTTCGCCAGCCCCGGCCCATTCGGATCTCCCCTGCGCGCAAAGTTGGTCCAGTATTTCTGCATCATCGCGCTAAGCGCACGATCCTCCGGTCGCCACGTCACATCCGTCTTGGAATCCAGCTGCCCGAACACATACTCAATCTCCGCCGAGTGATACGCACCCCGCGGCTGCCCCTTCTCATCCGGCGGCAGAGACAAGTCAAACCGGTAGCGATACACCGGCTGCCTCCCGGTCTTCACCTCCGCCTCCAGCCATCTCCACGTGCCAAAGGCAATAAAACGATCGCTCGCGAAGTCTGCCATGGACCGCTGCGCCTGCTCCTCCGTCTCCCCCGGATACAGCTTCAGAAACTCCGCCGCCCTCGCGCCAAACTCCTTGTCCGCCGTGGCTTTCAGCGTATCCATCGCCGATTTATCCGGCGGGAACGGATGCAATCCCTCCTCCTCGTGATTCCATCCCGCCAGCAACGCCACGTCATTCTGTTTCGCCGCGGCATAGGTCGCGGGCACCGACTCCGGCAGAAAATATCCATCCACATCAGGACCGAACGAGAACGCCCCCGGCCCGCCCGGCTTCGAGAACGCATCCAGCAATTTCTGAGCCGGAATCGCCCGCAACTCCGCCAGCGTGCTCACTCCCAGTTGCTCACTGGCCAACTTCGCGTCTTTTTGTTCGCGCTCCGCCAGCGGCGCAAACCTAAGCCCTCGACTCGAAAATGCCGCCCCGCTTTCCCCAATCGCTTTCTGAAACAACCCCTTCGCCAGCGGAGACGCCATCTGCGCGCTCACCGAAAACGATCCCGCACTCTCGCCAAAAATCGTAACGTTGCCCGCATCGCCGCCAAACGCCGCAATATTTTCATGCACCCAGCGCAGCGCCGCCAGTTGATCGAGCAGCCCATAATTTCCCGCCGCATGGTGTTCCGATTCTTTCGCCAGCTCCGGATGCACAAAAAATCCAAATATCCCCAGCCGGTAATTCATGCTCACCACAATCACGCCCTGCTGCGCGAGAATCTCTCCATGCTGCCGCGGTTCCGAGGTCCCGCCCGCCACGAACCCTCCGCCATAAATCCAAACCATTACCGGAAGCTTCCCCTGCGCCTTCTCCGGCACCCACACGTTCAGCGACAAGCAATCTTCACTCTGACCCGGATCGGGGAACACCATATCGCCGTAAACGTTCGTCTGCATGCAGTGCGATCCAAATTCCGTAGCCTTGCGCACCCCGTCCCACTTCGCCACCGGCACCGGCGGCTTCCAGCGTAGGTCTCCTACCGGCGGCGCCGCGTAAGGAATCCCGAGGAACGCGTGCACCGGACCCATTTCTTTTCCCTCAACCACGCCGGAAGCCGTCTTCACCTGCAACGCCGACTGCGCCTGGCCGGAGGACGCAGAAGGAATAGTCACTGCGGCCACCATCGCCAGCCGCACCAACATTCGAGGAACGATTCGCATATAGAAAGTCCTTTCGTCTCGGAAAGTCTTCGCACGACCCGCGATTGTAACCGGAAATCTGTCCTCTTGCTCCTCAGACCTCAGCCCGGTCTTACTGGCCCATGATCCCTGACCCCTAGCCACTGCTTTCCCTCACGCACTACAATCAATCCATGCCGTCCGCGCCAGACCGGCCACCTTCCAGCTTCATCCGCCAGCTTCCCAAGGCCGAGCTGCACTTGCATCTCGAGGGCGCGGTCGAACCCTCCACCTTGCTCGAACTCCGCGAGCGTCACGGAGACCGCACCACCCTCGCCGAAACCACCCAGCTCTACAACTACACTGATTTCGCCAGCTTCCTCATGGCATTCAAGGCAGTCAGCGAGCACCTCCGCGGCCCCGACGACTACGAGTTCATCACCTACCGCCTCATGCAGCAACTGAAAGCGGAGAACATTCTCCACGCCGAAGTTTACGTTGCGGTTGGCATCTGCCTGCGCCGCAAGCAGGATTTCCCCGCTATCTTCGACGCTCTCGAACGCGGACGCGCCCGCGGCGCACGCGATTTCGGCATCTCGCTGCTTTGGATTTTCGACGCGACCCGCCATTTCGGCGTCGAACAGGCGCAAAGAGTTTTCGAACTCGCCGTGTTCTACCGCGAGCGCAATGTGGTCGGCATCGGCATTGGCGGCGACGAATTGAAAGGCCCGCCCGAACTTTTCCGCAGCGTCTACGCCTACGCTCTCGACCACGGTCTCCGCGCCACCGCCCACGCTGGAGAAACCGGACCGCCCGAATCCATCTGGGGAGCGCTCAACCTGCGCGCCGAACGCATCGGCCACGCCTACACCGCCGCCCAGGATCCTGACCTAATGGATGAACTCGGCCAGCGCCAGATTCCCGTCGAGCTCTGTCTCACCAGCAACCTCCGCACCGGCGTCTGCCCCGCGATCGCCGACCATCCCGCGAAACGCTACTTCGACCAGGGCGTGATGATCACCCTCAACACCGACGACCCCGCCTTGTTCGGCACAAGCCTGAACCGCGAATACCAGCTAGCGCAAGATACCTTCGCCTTCACCGACGAACACCTCCGCGAGTTGGCCCGCAACTCCTTCGAAGCCTCATTCCTGCCGGCAGAAAAAAAGTTAGAATTCCTGAACATGTTCGACGCCGCAGCCGCCAGATGACTGCGGAGCGCGGATTACCGATCACAGAGCGTAGATTTCAGATTGCAGATTGTAGATGACAGAGCGTAGATTTCAGATTTCAGATTTCAGATTTCAGATTGCAGATTTCAGATTTCAGATTGCAGATTGCAGATTTCAGATTGCAGATTGCAGATTGCAGATTTCAGATTGAAGGTCCCTCATTGCGGGTTCCCTGATTGCTGATTGCTGATTGTGGATGGCCACTGCCGATTCTCAAGCGCTACCTGCGGTGACGTGGAAGAGCGGCGCTTCAGCGCCGCGTAAAGCTCCCCGATTCTCTCCGGGCTTTAGCCCCCGACGCTTATGACCCCGGCACAAGTCCACGTGGAGACAGCTACCCTTGTCTGTCCCGCCGGGGAGCAGCCCACCTGCTTGCAAGATCGCCGCAGGTCAGTCTAGCCTTTTCTGAGAACTGAGAACTGAGAACTGAGAACTGAGAACTGAGAACTGAGAACTGAGAACTAGAGACTGAGAACGCTCCCATGCCGCTCAAGCCCATCCTCCAACTCGGCAACCCCACGCTGCGCCAAAAATCACTCCCGGTCTTCAATCCCTCCGCGCCAGAAATCACCGCACTAATCCAAGACCTCGCCGACACCCTGGCCCACTGGCGCTCCACCACCGGCTACGGACGCGGCATCGCCGCCCCTCAACTCGGCATCCTGCAGCGCGTAATCTTCTTGCAGCTACCGGGAGAAAAGCCCTGGCCGCTCATCAACCCGCAAATCCTGGAACGCAGCCAAGAAAAAATAATCGTCTGGGACGCCTGCCTCAGCTTCCTCTCCATCTTCATGCAAGTCGAACGCCACCGCGAAATCACCATCCGATATCAGGACCAAGCCGGTGTCCATCACGAATTCCGCGCCGGAGACAACCGCAACCTCTCCGAACTCCTGCAACACGAAATCGATCACCTGGACGGCATCCTTGCCGTCGACCGCATCACCGACACAAAAACCCTCTGCACCCGCGAAGAATTCGAAACCCGCCACCGCGTTACCAGCCCCTACGCAGTGGTCAACATCGAGTCCTGAACCAAAAGTCCGAGTCAGATAAAATACACCAGGCTCTGGCCACTAGTCCCGGATCCCTGACCACTGCTTCTAATAACGATGACGCCGCACCTCAAATTCCGCCAGCTCCGCGGCCCCTTCGCCATCACGCGCCTCGCCCCCGACTCCCCCGTCCCCGCCTGGGCCACCAGCCGCGAGTTCACTTCGATCACCCGCACCGCCGACGAACTCTCCATCGTTTGCCCGGCCGGCCACGTTCCGAAAGATATCCCCTCCGGCCCGCACTGGACGTGCCTGAAGCTCGAAGGCCCATTCCTGTTTTCGCAGACTGGAATCCTGCTGTCGTTCATCCAGCCACTCTCCGGCAACGGCGTCCCCATCTTCGCCGTCTGCACCTACGACACGGATTACATCCTCATCCAGGAAGAACATATGGGCGGCGTGGTCGAACTCCTGCGCCAGGCCGGCCACGAATTGATTTCCTAGAACCTGAGCTGTCTGGCAAATCGCTTCGGGAAGGGCACGGCTTCAGCCGTGCCGCTTAGAGTCGCTAAGGATGCGGGCTTCAGCCCCTGAGGGTTCGCTTTCGCGGTCGAAAATCTGCGCTTCACCTTCGGAAAACCGCCGCACGCTGTTGCATGACATGCACTCACGCCGCATCCATGCTGTAATAGAAGAAGCTAATGCCCTCGACTCTCACATTCTTGCGCCGTCGCGCCAAAGCCCTGCACCGCAACTTGCGCGGAGCGAGCATGGCTGTGCGCGCGCTCGCCTCCACCGATCATCCGCTGCTGGCGCACATCATACCCATGCGCCGCTGCAATCTCGCCTGCACCTACTGCAACGAGTTCGACGATTTCTCGAAGCCCGTGCCCATCGAGGAAATGTACCGCCGCATCGACAAACTGGGATCGCTGGGCACAGCCGTGGTCACGATTTCCGGCGGCGAGCCGCTGATGCATCCCGAGCTCGATGACGTGATCCGCCGCATTCGCTCGAATGGCATGATCGCCGGACTCATCACCAACGGCTATCTGCTTGTCGCCGAACGCATTCAGCGCCTCAACCGCGCCGGACTCGAGTGGCTGCAGATTTCCATCGACAACGTGAATCCCGACGACGTTTCGAAAAAAAGCCTGAAAGTTCTCGACCGCAAGTTGGAACTGCTCGCCGAACACGCCGACTTCCATGTGAATATTAATTCTGTTGTCGGAAGCGGCATCTCGCATCCGCAGGACGCGCTCACCATCGGCAAGCGCGCCATCGCGCTCGGATTCACTTCGACCATCGGCATCATTCACGACGGCAGTGGCCAGTTGCAGCCGCTGGGCGAAGAAGAACGCCGCATCTATCACGAAATGCAGTCGCTCGAAAAAAGCAGCTTCACCCGCATCAACGCCTTCCAGGACAACATCGCGAAGGGCCAAAGTAACGACTGGCGCTGCCGCGCCGGCGCGCGCTACCTCTACATCTGCGAAGACGGCCTGGTGCATTACTGCTCGCAGCAGCGCGGCTATCCCGGAGTCCCGCTCGCAACCTACTCCCGCGACGACCTGCGCCGCGAATTCGTGACTGAGAAATCGTGCGCACCGCACTGCACCGTGTCGTGCGTGCATCAGGTATCGATCTTCGATTCCTGGCGCGCCCCGCAGAATCCAGCCGAGGCCGCGGGCGATCTCGTGCAAATCAAATAAAATCAAAATTCATCCACCACAAAGGGCATAAAGTCGCACGAAGGAAAATCTAAGGTTTCCTTCGTGTACCCTCATGTCCTTCGTGGTTGAACGCTTTTGCCTTTGACTTGAGCGAGTTACAAGCCGCGCTGGGCGCAATGAGCTGTCCGTGGCCGATTGCGCTGGCGGATGTTCGCCGTCTGTTCGAGTCCGGCTTAGTTTTCAATAGCTTAGAGATAATTGCCGGTTTGCAGGCGATTCCAGCACCTCGAATCGGACGGATGAGGTTTTCCCCGTTCCCACTCGCTGACGGCGCGTACAAGGCAAATCTGTGCGTTCCAGAGGCATGCGGCATGGCGATCTGAATGGGGATTCTCGCCCAGCCTAAAGGCCGTCTTGTTGCATTATCAATAACTTATAGATAAGTGCATGAAAACAAAGAGACGGTGCAGCGGAGGAGATCCGTGCGTGTTTTCATGCACTTACGAAGTGCGCATTGAAAACAAAGGGCGATTAGCCCACACGATGGCGCTGTGGGCACCTGCAGTCTGTCGTGGTCGTACCCCGATGCAAAAGTCAGAAGTGAGAATGCAGAAGTAAAACCGTACTTACTTTTGAGTTCTAACTTCTGCATTCTTACTTCTGACTTCTGACTTCTTACTTCTGCTCCGCGTGCTTACTTCTTCGGCTGCGCCGAGGGGGGCAGGATTCCGTTCAGGCGCAGATACATCGCGGCGGCTCCGTAGTGATCGGCCCAGGTGCCGGACAGTACCAGGGCGCCCCAAGCGCGGGGGAACTGATGGCCACCGAAGAATTCCACGCTGTCGCCCAGCTTGGAGTCGTCCATCTTGCTCAGAGCATCGGTGCAGAAATCGAACGAAGCTTTGGCTGCGGCCAGCAGTTTGTCTTTGGAGTCGGTTTCTTTGAGTTCGTCCACTTTGGGCGCGGGCACGTCGCCGACTTTGGCGCAGAGTCCGTTATTCGTCTCGGTGATGTGGATGACCAGATGCGCGAAACTCATCTGGTCGGGAGTGGGCTTGTAGCTGAACTTGTCGGCGGGCATGGCGTCGATGGCGCCGACGGTATTCTTCGCGCGTCCGGGCAGCAGCATGCGCAACGAAGCGCTGACGGGATCCTTGACGGGCGCGGCCGGCGCAGCAGCCGGCGCAGACGAAGCCTGCGCGAAGCTGGACGCGGCGCTGAACAGGCACACGGCGAATGCACAAAACACAACCAGACACGGAGCGAAGATACGTTTCACGGGGAAGCCTCCTTGAGCGTTTATCGGTAAAAAAATACGCGGATCGAGAGCGGCTATGAGAACGCCGCCGCAATCGACGCGCCTACCAGCTTGTAAATCAGAAACCATACCGCCACGATGGTGATTGCCGTGGACCGCTTCACTTTGCTGATGCAGGAGTAACCGATGCCGATGAGCACGATGCTCCAGATGGAAATCACGTCCAGCGCACTCGCCATGCTGTGAATGAATTTGCCGGTCGCCTCCGGGTCGAGATAGTAGGCAAGGTTGGTGCCTACCGGATTATTGATATCGAAGCCCTCGGGATTGACTCCGGCGAACATGGAAATGATTCCCAGGATCGCGCCCACAATGCCGGGAAGGCTGCCATACATGAACACGGCGTAAGACTTGCCGAAACCCGCATTGGCCCCGGCGCCGAAATTAAACGTGGCCCACAAAGCCACCGTCGCAATCAGGAAATAGAACAGCACCAGCAGCGGGCTGCCAAAGGCGGCGTAACGAATGATGTTGCTCGAGAGTTTGATCTGGCTGGCCTGCTGATCGGCGGGCAGCTTATCGAACTGGTCGGCGCGCTTGGAGTGCGCGATCTGATTGCGGCTGATCTGCTCGAAGCCGATCTGGCGGCCCATGGTGTAGATGAAGAGCAGCGAGAAGATGGAGATCACGATCCAGGGCGCCCACCAGCTGGCGCTGCGGTTCAGGTCGGTGAAAGTTTTTGACGGCGCGATGAAGGTGTCGACGATGCGCGCGCCTTGCGAGAGCGGCGGTTCGGGCGTGGGTAGAGGTGACGGTGGGACGGGAGCGGCGGCCATATTCTTTCCTCTTCTTTATTTTCCTTCTGCCGGACTCGCTGGCATTCTAGTCGGGCGGCGGCGCGGAGACAAGCGGGGATTCCCGTCGTGCGCGGAAATCAAATTCAAAAGCGGCGGACAAAGCCTTCCCCGTTTTGCCGAATCCCTGAGCGAAGCCGAAGCGGAAGTCGAAGGGAGTCTTCGCCGTTGCACAAAATCAAATTCAAAGGCGGTGCAGAGCCGGGCGTCCGGCACGATTAATATAGTCGCGTGCAGAATCTTAACCCGGCGGCGATCGCGGCATTCGCCATGGAGTTGTCGGTGGCCGTGGCTTTCGGAGTGGCCGCGGAGCCGATCGCGCGGGCCGTGGCACGATGGCCACGCGCGGTGCGGATAGTTTTTCCTGCGTTCTTCGTTGTGCCCTACGTTGCGGTTTCGATTTCGCAACATGCTTTGAGCTGGAATTGGTTCGCGCTTTATGCCGCGGTGCCGGTGCTTGTGGCGTGGCTGCTCGATCGGGCGGCCGCGGCTGACGCGGAGCAGCGCGGCAACTGGCGCGATGGAATGATCCTGCTGGCGCTGGGGCTGGCCGTGGATTTGCGTTGGTTCGAATCGGCATGGCCCGTGGGGCTGCGGGCGTTGAACGAGTTGCTGCTGGTGGATGTGGGGCTGTACGGGTTTCTCGCGATTCGGCGGCTGCAGGGAACTGGGTTTGATTTTTGCCCGCACTGGGGACGGACGGCGAATGCCGGCGGGGCCGACAATCCTGAGACGAGCAGGAAAAATAACGGCGAGAAAAGTAGCGACTGGAAAACCAGCGCTGGAAAGACTCACGACTGGAAGATCGGGCTGCGCGAGCTGGTCTTTCTCACTCCGCCGGTTTTAATTCTGGGGCTGGCGCTGGAGTTCATTCATCCCCATCGCAGTGCGTTGTTCGAAAATCCTGCTGGCAATCTGGCGGGAGTGGGCTGGGCGTCTCTGCGGTGGATTGGAATATTTTTCTTTACCGCGGTGCCGGAAGAACTCTTCTTTCGCGCCTGGGTGCAGAATTTGCTGGAACGGCGAGTGGGGCGCCGAGCGGCGCTGGGGATCGCGTCAGTGCTGTTCGGATTGTCACATTTCAATAAGCGGTCGGCACATTTCAACTGGCGCTACGTGTTGCTGGCCACCATCGCCGGAATTTTCTACGGGCGGGCGTGGCGGGAGCAGCGGCGCGTTCCGGCTTCGGCAATCACGCATACCTGCGTGGATTGGATTTGGAGCTTGTGGTTTTAAAAGCAGGGGCCAGCGGCCAGCGGCCAGCGATCAGTGGTCAGCGATCCAGCTGCGATCGGCTGGGCGGCCGGACTCGTAGTTCTAGACCGCGATTTCCGGGGTGGCTTCGAGCAGGCTCTTTGTGTAGGGATGCTGCGGGTGTTCGGTGATTTGTTCGGTGGCGGCGACTTCGACGATCTGGCCGCGGTACATGACGGCGATGCGCGTCGAGAGATAACGCACCACCGGCATGGAATGCGAGATGAACAGATAGGTCAGGCCGAAGTCACGCTGCAGTTGGGCGAGCAGGTTAACGATCTGCGCGCCCACGCTGACGTCGAGAGCGGAGACGGGTTCGTCGCACACGATGAATTTCGGGCGCAGGGCGAGGGCGCGGGCGATGCCGATACGCTGGCGCTGTCCGCCGGAGAATTCGTGCGGATAACGGCGCCGGGCGGATTCGTCGAGGCCCACGGCGCGGAGCAGTTCGGCGACGCGGGCGCGGATGTCGTCCCCGCTGGCGGCCCCGTTAATGATCCTCTTATGAATGATCAGGGGCTCGGCGATGATTTGTTCGACGGTGAAGCGGGGGTCGAGCGAGGCGAAGGGATCCTGAAAAATAATTTGCAGATGGCGGCGCAGGCGGCGCATTTCGCTGCGGCCAGCGGCGAGCAAGTCGCGTCCATCAAACCGGATGCTGCCGGCGGTGGGCTCGATCAGGCGGAGGATGAGGCGTCCAAGCGTGCTCTTGCCCGAACCGGATTCGCCGACCAGGCCGAGCGTTTCGCCGGCGTGAATATCGAAGGAAACAGCGTCGACGGCACGGACTTCGCCGTGAGCTCTTCCACCGAAGGCGGATTCGGCGTGGGGGTATATCTTGGTCAGGTTGCGGATTTCGAGGAGCGGCATGGCTGTCTCTTAAATATCTATTCAGCTACTAACTGCCGATCAGGAATTGTTGCATACGGTTGACTACCAGGTCCGAGCGCTGCTGGCTGGCCGCATCGGGCAATAGGTGGCCGGGCAGAGCTTCCAGAAAATCGCGATTTGATAATAACTCCCGGAACTCGTCGCTGAGGTACTTCTGCACGTCAACTGGAGCGCGATGGACTTCTTCAACGATTTCGGGACGGCCGTCGACGACGGTCACAATGTCTTCCAGATCGTGACTCATGCGGAAATCGTTTCTGCTTCGTCCATGAAAAGCTTCGAGTTTGGTCGCGAGAAAATAGGGCGCAGTGATGACGCGGATTTCGTAATCGGCGATTCGAATTCTCTGCGCATTTTCGAGGCTGGCTGATACCAGCGATTGCCGAAGCCCAGGATTGAAGTGTCGGTGGGCATCAAGTCGAGAATCTGGTCTCCGCTGATCCAGCGGCAAATCGGCGCACCTTCGGCGTGAGATTCGTGGAAGCCGAGCTTGCGCATGTGATTCTCGAGCAATGTGAAGTCAGCGTAGGAGCTGATTGCAACAATCGCATCCACGTCGAGTGTGGGCCGCACGGGAGCGGCGGCGGGATCGGTGAGCAGCAATCCTGTGACGCAGCCGCCGACGAAGACGATCTGGCCGAGCAAAGGCTCCAGCTTCGCTGCGATCGCAACGAGTTGAGCGAGATTCGGATTCTCTGGCTGAATGTTCACGGCAAGCTCGTCTGGGTTTGGCCAGAGGCGATTCTTTTGGTCAGCTCACGGATCGCTATGTCCCGTTCACGCGCACGTCCACCGCGAATAGCGTCCAGCAGCGCAAGGAGTTCATAGAGTTTGGGGTCGCGCAGCGCTGCTTGGGGAACATTTTTGTAGAGCGGCGAAAACGCGGTGCCTCGGACCGGGCCCTGGGCATAGGGCCAAACTGGCAGTAGCGTCGACGGTTCGGCAAACTGTTCGTTAAGAGGAGGAGCCCCTTCAGCGGTTGAAATTCCACGGGTGATACCACCGCGTTCGACCGGGAATGCATATTTCACGCCGTGAATAAGGAACTCCTGCAAGTTGCCGCGTCGAGGTTCAAATAGCAGTCCCCGTGCCCTTGGAGGGGAAAGCGGTGCCTTAGAAATGCTAAGGAGGTTCGCAGTTTCGGCGCGGAGTACAGATTCGAACGCGTGGGAAGTGCTCATGAACAGTTCTTTCCCCAGCTGAGAAAAACTCCAGGCAGCCGAGTTAGCCGCGACGAGCTTCAGAACCAGCACGACATCCTGGGGCTTCAGTTCATTCATTCTCTATTCTCGAATAGAGAATAACACTAATTTTAATGATTTTAAAGCGATATATACAGATTGATTCTTTATTCTGGAATAGAGAATACTATCACCCGCCTGCAATCATGGGAACGGCGGCCAGAGCGGCTAACAATCCGATGAAACGCCAGCGGCTGAAGTGTTCTTTCAGGATGAGGCGGGCCAGGATGACGGTGACGGCAGGATAGAGGGAAGAGATGACGACGGCTTCGTCGAGGCGTCCGTGCTGGCTGGCGTAGATGAACAGGGCGCTGCCGGTGATGTCGAATGATCCGGCGACGGCGGCCATGGCGGCGCGGGGCAGATCGAGGCGAAGCGGAGCTTTAGTGGCGATCACGGCGACGGCGGTGACGATGAACGAGGCGGCCCGCGATATGGCGGCGATCCACGCCGGAGAGAGCTGCCACGGCCACGCCTTTGGGGACTGCGCCGGGTTTTTCTTCGTCGTCGATTTGGTCGTTGTTTTCTTTTGCGAATTGCCGGGCTGAATCCTGCGTTGGGCTCCGCACGGGTTCGGCGCGGGTGATCAGCCAGATGGCGACGATGGCGAGAGCGAAGCCTGCGAACGTCCAGGCGTGGGGCGCGCCTTCGATGGCGATGTCGGCGAGGGTGGGAATGGCGGCTCCGAGCAGCGCTGCGATGGGAGCGGTGAGTCCCATCTTGCCTTCGGCGAGGGCGCGATAAAAAACTGCCAGTGAGAATCCGCCGATACCACCGGCGAGCAGCGCCCACAGGATGCCGGCGCGGGAAGGAAATGACGCGTGGCAGGCGTGAGCGGCGGCGGTGAAGACGAAAGCGTTGGCGCGGCGGGAGGCGTAGCCTCCGGTGAAGTCGCTGGTGCCCCAGATGAAAACTGCGGCCAGGCTGCAGGCTGCGGGAGCGAATTGGGGCGCGGCCGACATGAATGTCGAGGGTAGCATGGAGAACAGTGGGCAGTGATCCGTGTCCAGAGGCCAGTGATTGGAGTTCATTTTGTTTCAAGCAGCTGTCTTAAGCTGCCTGCTCCAGCGCTTGCCAGCGTGTTAGAATTTCCGCACGTCGTTTCTGAGTGAGCTGCATTGATTGAGCTGGCACCGTCGATTCTTTCGGCTGACTTTGCCCGGTTAGGCGAGCAGGTGCGCGCTGCGGGCGAGGGCGGCGGGAGTGTGATCCATGTGGACGTCATGGATGGACACTTCGTGCCTAACTTAACTCTGGGGCCTCCGGTGGTGCGGTCGTTGCGGCGGGTGACGGAATTGCCGCTCGACTGCCACTTCATGATCGAGAATCCGGACGACTTCATTCCTGTGTTTGCCGAGGCGGGGGCGGATTGGATTTCAGTGCATCAGGAGGCTTGTCGGCACTTGAACCGTACTCTGCATCTGATCAAGAGCCACGATTGCCTGGCGGGAGTGGTGATCAATCCGGCGACTCCGGTGGATACGCTCGATGAAGTGCTCGACATTGTGGATTATGTGCTGGTGATGTCGGTGAATCCAGGATTTGGGGCGCAGAAGTTTATTCCGTCTACGCTGCACAAAATGCGGCAGTTAGCGGAGATTCGGCAGCAGCGCGGGCTGAATTACCGCATTGAAGTGGATGGCGGCGTGGGGCTCGACACCGTTGCCGATGTGGTGAGGGCGGGCGCGGAAATTCTGGTGGCGGGCAACGCCGTGTTCGGGAATGGTGATCCAAGAAAGAATGCGCAGGCATTGCTGAAGGTGGCGACGGAAGCGGCACTGCTAAAAGTTTAGATTGAGGTGGGAATGTCACGTCGAATTTGTTTGATCGCGGTGGTGGGGCTGGGACTGGCGGTCGCGGTTGGCTGCTCGAACAAGAAGGCGGTCAATCCGCTGGGCAAAGTGGCGTCGGTACAGCCGGACAAGGTGCTGTTCGACAAGGCCATGGAAGCCATGAAGCGCAACCGCTTTGACGTGGCGCGGATGACGCTGCAGACGCTGATCAACACTTATCCGGACTCGGAATACATTGCGCGCGCCAAGCTGGCGGTGGGCGATTCCTGGTACGCGGAGGGTGGCACGGCTTCGCTGGCACAGGCGGAGCAGGAGTATCGCGATTTCCAGACCTTTTTTCCCAATATGCCGGAGGCGGCCGAGGCGCAGCTGAAGATTGCCAACATCCAGTACCAGCAGATGGAAAAGGCCGACCGCGATTACACGCACGCCAAGCGGGCGGAGGATGAATACCGGAACCTGATCATGCAGTATCCGGATAATCCCAAGCTGGTGGCGGAAGGCAAGCAGCGGTTGCTGGAAGTGCAGGAAGT
>JBEKDY010000127.1:0-29052 GCA_050014115.1 Candidatus Sulfotelmatobacter sp.
CGCAAATTTTACTGGGACGAAGTGAACAAAGGATTATTCAGCATTGGCGTCGATGCCTGGTGGATGGACACGACCGAGCCGGAAACCGAAGGGCAGGAAGATAACATTCTGCTGAATCACAACCTCGCGGCGGGCAGCGGGAACCGCTACGTGAATGTTTATCCGTTGCTGGATACGGAGGGCGTTTATCAGGGACAGAGAAGTGCGTCCGACAAGAAGCGTGTGTTTATTCTTTCTCGTTCTGCATTCGCCGGCTCGCAGAGAAACGGGGTCACGGCCTGGTCGGGCGATATTAATTCAGACTGGTTCAGCTTCCGGCGGCAGATTCCTGCGGGGCTGAATTATTCGCTCTCCGGCGCTCCTTACTGGACGACCGACATTGGTGGATTCGTTTTTGGCAGTCCGACTGATCCGGCATTTCGCGAACTTTTTATTCGCTGGTTTCAGTACGGCACCTTCAATCCGATCCTGCGGGTTCACGGCACGCGCCATCCCGACGAAAACGAATTGTGGTCGTACGGGCCTGACGCGCAGAAAATTCTGGTCGACTTCGATCGCCTGCGTTATCGCATGCTGCCTTATATTTATTCGCTGGCCTGGAAAACCACCAGCGAGGCTTACACTCCGATGCGGCCGCTGGTCATGGATTTCCGCGGCGATCCGCGAGCCGAAAACATCGGCGATCAATTCATGTATGGGCCGGCGTTCCTGGTGAATCCGGTCACCGAGCCCGCGGCTACCAAACGGCAACTTTATTTGCCGCAGGCGAAATGGTACGACTTTTGGACGGGATCATCTGTCGACGGCGGACGGATGATCGATGCGGCGACCACGCTGGATCGCCTGCCTCTGTATGTGCGTGCGGGATCGATTCTTCCGCTGGGGCCGCACGAAGAATGGTCCACGGAGAAACCTGAGGACCCGATCGAGCTCCGCATTTACCGCGGAGCGGAAGGAGAATTCACGCTCTACGAAGATGAGAACGACAACTACAATTACGAGAAGGGTGTGTATGCGACCATTCCGCTGCACTGGGACGACGCACGCAATACCCTGACCATCGGCGATCGCAAGGGACAGTTCCCCGGCATGCTGGCGAACCGCTCTTTGCGCGTCGTCTTCGTAAGCGAGAAGCATGGAGTCGGTATCGACCCGTCGGAAGCCGACAAGATTATTCAGTATTCCGGCAAACAGATTATGGTTACTCCGTGAAATGCGCATCGATGCCCATCAGCATTTCTGGATCTATAACCAGCGCGAGTATGGCTGGATCGACGAGACGATGGCATCCATTCGTCGCGACTTTCTACCCGCCGACCTCAAACCGGAACTTGAGCGCGGCGCATTTGAGGGAAGCGTTCTGGTGCAAGTACGTCAGACGCTGGATGAAACGCGATGGCTTCTGGAGCTGGCGGAAAATAATCCGTTTATTCTGGGAGTGGTCGGCTGGGTCGACTTGCGCTCTCCGCATGTGCGCGCGGATCTGAAATCGCTTGCGGGGAATTCCAAACTGGTGGGGATTCGCCACATTGTGCAGGCGGAGCCGGACGGCTTTTTGCGCGACGCGGATTTTCTGCGCGGTATTTCGGCGCTGGAAGAATTCGATCTGGCGTACGACCTGTTGATTTACACTAAGCACCTTCCGCTGGCCGCAGAATTCGTAAAGCGATTTCCGCGGCAGCGTTTCGTCCTGGATCATCTGGCAAAACCGCCGATCAGGAGCGGAGCCGTGGATCTGTGGGCGCGGGGAATTCGTGAGCTGGCGTCGTTTCCGAACGTTCATGCTAAAGTTTCGGGCCTGGTCACGGAAGCGGACTGGAAGGTGTGGAAGCCGGAAGACGTAAGTCCCTACCTCGACGTCGCGTTCGAATGCTTCGGCGCAAAGCGGCTGATGATCGGGTCGGACTGGCCGGTGTGCACCGTGGCGGCCTCGTATACACGGGTTGTGAATCTGCTGGAGGATTACATGAGTCGCCACACGACGGAAGGTCGCCAGGCAGTTTTTGGCGGGAACGCTGCAAATTTCTGGCGACTGAAACTCTGATAAAAAAAAACATGCCGGGATGTATTCCCGCAGCTTCAATAATTCTCCAATGCCGAATAAGGTGCTGCAACTCGACCCCAGGGACAATGTGCTGATCGCGCTGGCCGACCTGCGAAAAGGCGAGCAGATTCCGTTCGACTCTCAAACCTACACGTTGGAATCTGACGTTCCCGCGAAACACAAGTTTGCAACCGAGGAGCTCGCGATTGGTGCGAGCGTGCGGATGTACGGCGTGATCGTGGGAACCGCCGTCAAGGCAATTCCTCGAGGCGGACTTCTGACGGTTGGGAATCTCCATCATCAGGCCGAAGCGTTCCACGAGAAATCGGGCGAATTCACCTGGACTCCTCCGGATGTTTCGCGATGGAAGGATCGTGAATTTCTCGGCTACCGGCGAA
Source organism: Candidatus Sulfotelmatobacter sp. (assembly GCA_050014115.1). Classification (GTDB taxonomy): domain Bacteria; phylum Acidobacteriota; class Terriglobia; order Terriglobales; family Acidobacteriaceae; genus Sulfotelmatobacter. The sequence goes on from JBEKDY010000127.1 coordinate 2,443, forward strand.
GCGACGGACAAGTTGGCACGCGCAATTATTGGATCGTGGTGCCGCTGGTGTTTTGCGAGAACCGGAACATCGGCGTGCTCAAGCAAGCGTTCGAGGAAGAACTGGGTTTTGCGGCGCCGCGGGGATACCGGAGCCAGGTCGCGGAATTGGCGAGGCTCTATCGGGATGGCCGCACAGAAGAAATCAAGACGCATGCACTGCTGGGCGATAGCGCAAGTCCGCCGCGTTCGCGGGTTTTCGAAAATGTAGACGGCGTCCGCTTTCTGCTTCACGAAGGCGGTTGCGGGGGAACGCGCGAGGACTCGAGCAATCTGTGCGGACTGATTGCCGGTTATATTCATCATCCGAACGTGGCGGGAGCAACCGTGCTCAGCCTGGGCTGCCAGCATGCACAGATCCCGATTCTGCGCGCCGAGTTGCGCAAGCGGAATCCCAATTTCGATAAGCCGCTGGTGATCGTGGAGCAGCAGCAGAGTGGCACCGAGTCCGCGATGTTGACGCAGGCGATTCGCGAAACGTTCCTCGGGTTGATGAAAGCGAATGAATGCCGGCGCACAAGCGCTACTCTTTCTCGTCTCTGCGTAGGATTGAAGTGCGGAGGTTCTGACGGTTTCTCGGGACTCTCCGCCAATCCGGCGATCGGCCACACATCAGATCTTCTGGCGGCGCTGGGTGGGAGGACGATCCTTTCGGAATTTCCGGAACTGTGCGGCGTCGAACAGGAACTCATCAACCGCAGCAAAAGCAAAGAAGTTTCCGGCCGCTTTATGCATCTGATGACAAGCTACAACGCGCGGGCTAAAGCAGTTGGGTCCGGTTTTGAAATGAACCCCAGCCCGGGCAATATGCGCGATGGGCTCTTGACGGACGCCATGAAATCCGCGGGCGCGGCAAAAAAAGGTGGAACGTCTCCAGTGGTGACTGTGCTCGACTATCCCGAATACGCGACCGAGGCCGGTTTGCATTTGCAGTGCACGCCCGGAAACGACGTGGAGTGTGTGACTGCGCAAGTGGGCGCCGGTGCAAGCGTGGTGCTGTTTACGACGGGGTTGGGAACGCCCACCGGGAATCCCATCGCGCCGGTGGTGAAAATCTCCACCAATTCGGCGCTGGCGCAGCGCATGCCGGACATCATCGACGTCGATACCGGCGGAATTGTTTCCGGAGAAAAAACCATCGAGCAGATGGGAGGAGACATTCTCGAGTTCGTGATTCAAGTGGCGAGCGGCAAGCTTCGTACGAAAGCAGAAGATAAAGGTCAGGAAGATTTTATTCCGTGGAAACGAGGGGTCTCGTTGTGATGAACGCGAACACCGGCGCTGGTAATTTCCGGCTGGATGGCAAGGTCGCCGTTGTCACGGGTGCTGGCAGCGGCATCGGACAGGCGATCGCTTTGCGCTTCGCGGCGAACGGAGCCGCCGTTCGAATCCTGGATGTCAATCAAAAGCAAGCGGAGGCCGTCGCGTCACAGATCGCGTCCGCAGGCGGCAAGGCGACCGCCCATGCCTGCGATGTGACAAACCAGCCACAGGTTCGCGAAACGTTTCAGAAATTATTTTCTACTGAACGCGTCGACATTCTCGTGAACAACGCCGGCGTTTCGCACATAGGAACCGTCGAGAGCACGACCGAAGCCGATTTCGACCGGCTCTTCCGCGTCAATGTGAAGGGCGTCTACAACGGGATCCACGCCTGCATCGGGCACATGAAAACGAGCGGCGGAGGCGTGATTCTCAACATGGCTTCGATTGCCGGTTCCACAGCGCTCGCCGACCGCTTCGCATATTCCATGACCAAGGGTGCCGTCATCGCCATGACCTACTCCGTGGCCAAGGATTACGTCCAGCACAACATACGCTGCAATTGCATATCGCCCGCGCGTGTCCATACGCCGTTTGTGGATGACTATCTCCACCAGAATTATCCCGGGCGCGAGAAAGAGATGTACGAAAAACTGGCCAAGTCGCAGCCGATAGGAAGAATGGGGGAGCCAGTGGAAGTCGCTTCGCTCGCTCTATTTCTTTGCTCCGACGAGGCGTCGTTCATTACCGGCGTTGATTATCCGCTGGATGGCGGGTTCTTCAACCTGCGTGGATAATCTATGGACCTTCAGCTAAAGGGAAAAGTTGTTCTCGTGACCGGAGGCGCGAAGGGAATCGGCGCAGCGATTGTCCGTGCCTGCGCGGCTGAGGGCGCGGTCCCCGTTTTTCTCGATCGCGACGCCGAAGCGGGGCAGCAATTGCATTCGACGCTGCGAGGTCCCGGCGCGGAGTGCGAATTCATTGCCGGAGAAATCACCGCGCCACAAACTTGCAGCAACACAGTCGCGCAGGTGTTGAAGAAATTCGGCCGCCTTGACGCTCTCGTCAATAACGTCGGCGTGAACGACCATGTCGGACTCGAACACGGCACGCCTGAGCGGTTTATCGCGTCGTTGGAACTTAATCTGGTTCACTACTACGCGATGGCTCACTGTGCACTGCCCGCGCTCAAACAATCGCGAGGCTCGATCGTCAACATTAGCTCGAAGACCGCGGTGACAGGCCAGGGAGGAACTTCCGGCTACGTAGCGTCCAAAGCGGCGATTCTAGGCCTCACGCGGGAATGGGCTGTGGAACTGCTTCCGCTGGGAATTCGCGTCAACGCCGTCATCCCCGCGGAAGTAATGACGTCTCTCTACCGGCAATGGTTGTCCGGGTTTCCGAATCCCGACGAAAAACTCGCCGGGATTATCTCGAAAATCCCGCTGGGAAAGCGCATGACCAAGCCCGAGGAGATCGCCGACACGGTGATATTCCTGCTCTCGGAAAGAGCCAGTCACATCACCGGGCAGCACCTATTTGTGGACGGCGGGTACACGCACCTGGATCGCGCGCTCACTTAAGCCGCGATAAACAACGACGATTCTTCAAGGAGCCGCAGTGGAGAACGACCAATCCGTTCCGGTGACCGAGCGCCGCTTTCGCGTGCCTTTCATTCTCATCACCAGTCTTTTTTTCCTGTGGGCTTTTGGGGTCAACCTCAACGACATTCTGATTCCGCATCTGAAAAAAGCCTTTGGATTGACTGATTTTCAATCGTCGTTCATTCAGGTTGCGTTTTTCGGCGGTTATTTTCTGGCTGCGTTTCCCGCCGGACGTCTGATGGAAAAAATCGGATACAAGAAAGGAATTCTTGCCGGCCTGTTTCTATGCGCAGTGGGTGCGGCGCTGTTCGTGCCTGCGTCTTCTTCGCGCGTCTACAGCTTCTTTCTTTTTGCGCTGTTTGTGATGGCGTGCGGACAGAGCTTTCTGGAAGTGGCTGCCAACCCCTACGTCACGATTCTTGGGCCCCCGGCCAGCGCCGAGCGGCGTCTGAATTTCGCGCAGTCGTTTAATGCGGTGGGTGCGGTGCTTTCGCCGATTGTCGGACGCGCCTTTATTCTCACCGACGTCGTCGCCCCGTCACAAATCGCCGCCATGAGCGCGGGACAACTGGTGGCCTATCGAGCGGCGGAGGCCAGCACGGTGAAAGGCCCATATCTGATCATTGCGGGAATTTTTGTAGTCGTCGCGGTGCTCATCCAACTCGCCCACCTGCCGGACGTGCAGGATGCTCCCGCCCAAACAGATATTGCAACGCCGGAGAGGAATTCGGCGAGCGTGCTGTCGCATCCGCATCTGGTGAAAGGTGTAATCGCTCAGTTTTTTTACGTGGGGGCGCAAGTCGGAGTGGCCAGCTTCGTCATTCGCTACGCGCAGTTTGCGGTTCCCGGAACCCCGGCCAAAACAGCCGCATGGTATTTATTGCTCCACCAGATCGGATTCATGATCGGCCGCTTCGCCGGTTCAGCCACCATGAAGAAAATTGCCGCGCCGAGACTACTGTCTCTCTTCGCCGCAGCGTCACTGGTTTGTGCCGCCGTTGCGTTGCTCGGTTCCGGAATGATTCCGGTTGCAGCCGTCGTGCTCATCGGATTCTTCCACTCCATCATGTTCCCGACGATTTTCGCGCTGAGCATCAAGGGGCTCGGCTCGCAAACCAAACGTGGCTCATCCCTTCTGGTCATGGCGATTATCGGCGGGGCATTTTTCCCGGCAATCATGGGGCGCATTTCGGATGTGTCGAGCATTCAGCGGGCATTCGTTGTGCCACTGTTGTGTTACGTGTTCATCCTCTATTTTGGTTTGTCAGGATATAAGCCCTCTGCCGCGCCGATAGGGCACATCTCCGCCAACAGTGAGGGAGCGTTGGCATGAGCAGACGTTACTGCCTGACCTTGGACTTGAAGGACGATCCGGCGTTGATCGCCGAGTACAAACGCTACCACGAGAAGATTTGGCCCGAGATCACCAGGAGCATAAAAGACGAAGGTATTCGCGATCTCGAAATCTATCTCCGGGGAACGCGCATGTTCATGATCCTGGAAGTCGATGAGAGTTTTTCGTTTGAGAAAAAAGCCGAGGCTGACCGGAAGGATCCGAAGGTTCAGGCGTGGGAAGAGCTGATGTGGAAATTTCAGAAAGCATTGCCCGATGCGGATCCTGGCGAGAAGTGGGTACCGATGGAGAGGATCTTCATGCTGGAGAAATGATCTCGATAAATGATCGACGAGAAACGATTCGATGAGAAACGATCGGCAAACGGCCCGCCAACCTTTTGGCCCGCCCCAGGCACCTAAAGCAGATCGTTGTGGTTTGTAAGTTGCCGCGGGCCGAGCCCGTGCCCTTCGTCGAAACTGTAGTTACACCTAGGTAACCTGCGCTACATTCCGGCGCACGTCAAAATAGGGGGACGATGAGGGTACGGCAAAAAGGCATCTTCTTTTTTTCGGCGCTGTCGGCGATGGTCGCAATTCTGGCGACCAGTGCGACGGCGCAGAATCGCGAGTCCGCGAGCGCCACCTCATCGCCAGCGCCCAAGCTCGCCGCACACTCGAAATCACCTGCGTTGCGGTTGCTGACTTCCGACGAAGGCTTGGCTGTGCTGAGCGCCGCCCTGGAGTCCCGCGCAAATTCCGATTCCGAATCCGATTGTTCCCATCTCGTGCATGCGATTTACGAGCGCGCGGGGTTCCCGTATTCCTATGCAAATTCCTCATCGCTCTACGCGGGAAAGGCCGAGTTCGAGCGCGTCGCGCGGCCGCAACCCGGTGACTTGGTAGTGTGGCCCGGGCATGTAGGAATCGCCGTCAACCCTGCGCAGCGTTCGTTCTTCAGCGCGTTGCGTTCGGGACTTGGAGTCGAGCCCTACGATTCCCCCTACTGGAAGGAACGCGGACGCCCTCATTTCCTGCGCTACATCACAGACGCCCGGGCTGCGAATCGGGTCGCGTATTCGGGCCGGGAGAGTAATCTGAAAACGGCTGCGAGTACTGATGCGCTCCCTCCGGTCAGTCGTAGCCTGACCTTCGACACGAGAGCCGATGCTGCTGAAGCCCCACGCCCCCAGCCGGATCACGCGCGGAGCGCTGTCCGGGTTGCGGTTTCCGTCGCGACGGTTCGTTCGCAGCGCCCCACGACTGTCGAAGTAACCGGCGCTCTGGAACAAATCCTTAGCGAAAACGGAGAGGGACTTGGCGGAGTCGACATGCTCAATCCGCCCAAGCCGCTGGTGATTTTTGACCAGCTTTCCGTCGAACGAGTGCACCTGCAGCGCGATCGCGGCTGGGCTGAGGTCCGCATCACCGGAGCGTTGAAGCTATCCAAACAAAAGGCGAACTCAACTAAACACAACGAACATCAGCGCTGGCTGATGGTGCGCCGCGATCACGATTCGTGGGAGATCACGATTCCTTCCGAAGTGATCTTCATCCAGAGTGACCTCGCTGTTCGGACGCTCGCCCACCAACTTGCAGCGCTCACGGACGACACGGCAGGCGTGCCCGGCACTCCTGGAGAGAAGTTACAACTGAGCCGCTTGCTCAGTGTGTTTCTCGAAAAATAACCGGGTCACGGATGCAGGCAATAGCGACCCAGCCGTTACGGTTGCGGGTTGCCTGGCAGCGGGTTGCCTGACAGCCGTTTGCTGATTCGTTCTGCGATTTCCTGGTACCCCGAATCCTTGCGGAGGCCGTTGAAATCGGGGTTTCGGTTCAGATACAACATGCCGATTTCGCGCTTATCGTAGGCCGCCTGCAGGTAGCGCACGGCCTCTTCTTTTCTGTCCAGCAGGGCGCAGGTTGCGGCCACATCGTAGGCGGACCCCGAGCCGCGGTCGAAGATTTCCTTCTGCACGGGAAGCATCGCCTCCCGCATCCCGTCCAAGCCTCCGGCAGCGAAACCCTGCTCGGCCGCGTTGGCAATGGCCGATCCCGCGTCATCGTGACGAAGTTGCGCCGACTGTTTTAATTCAGCGAAGAAGTTTGCGTAGGCCTTGCGGTCGAAATAGATCTTGGCCAGGTAGCCGTGGGTGGTTGCCAGGGCAGAATCAGTGGATGCAAGTTGCTTGAGCAGTCCCAAGGCTTCGCCCTTTCGACCAGAGTCAAAGAGAATCAGGCCCTTATCCGCCAGAATTGCGGTGGAGGAGGGATCAAGTTTGCGCGCCAGTTCGATTTGCTCCAGGGCTTCGGAAAAGCGGCCGGAGGTCAACAGGAACGTCGCATACCAGTGATGGCCCTGCACGAAGTTCGCGTCCAGTTCCAGCGCCCGTTTGTATTCGTGCTCGGCGCTGGCCGGGTCCCAATTCCAGTAGAAAGTGGGGAACGCAAGAGAGGTGTGGGCGCTGGCGAGGGTGTCGTCGAGTTCCACGGCTTTCTGGGCGGCGGCCAGCGCGCGGGGATAGGCCTCTTCCGGAGGCATCACGCTGAACTCGCGCAACAGGTTATAGCAGTCCGCCAGCCCCACGTAAGCAGGGGCGTAGCTGGGGTCTTTCACGATCGACTGGGTAAAATAATCAACCGCCTTATTCAAATCTTCGGGAGTCCGTTTGGTGCGGTGATACTCGCCCTTGAGATAAAGGTCCTGGGCTTCGGAATTGGGCGGGTGCAGAGCGGCCAACGCGTTCTTATAGAAAGTTTCGCGATGGCTCGCGGAAAACACCACGATCAAAACGGTCACCGCCAGTAAGGGCGCGAGCCAGGCCACAATCCGGGCGATGGGCGGCCGCGAGCGAGCCGGAAACGGGACGCCAGCCGCAGGCCGCAGCTCCAGAACCGGAGCAAGGACCGGGCCTTTCGCGGGCAGAGGTGAATACGCGCCCGCGATACTCTTCTCTTCATTCGTGAGGTCTTTATTGTTCGCAACGTCTCTATTCGCGGCAAGATTCGCAACTGTGGTCTCGACAAGATTCCCAGCAACATTCTCGGGGGCAGAAACCTCGGGGGCAAAACCATTGTCAGCCGCGGAACGCCTCGAGACGGCCAAGCTGGGGCCGGACTCGGAAGCCTCCAGCTCGCTGCCGGGTCCTTTGAGCCATTCTCGCAGTTCAGCAGTGTAGGCAAACACACCTCCGCGCGCGCCGCCGGGAACGCGGTGCGCGGGCAGGCCGCGCTCCTTCTCCCAGCGGCGAACGGTGCGTTCGTCGCGGCCAAAGAAAGCGGCGATTTCCTTCCAGGAATCGAGGCGGTGATCGGGGGTTTGACGTGCGGAACTTTCGCCCATTCCGGTAATGCCCTGTAATGTCCTTTGTTGTCCGTTGCTTGCGAGCGCGCCGAGCGGCATTATACGCCGACGCCGGGCGCGCCTGACAATCCCCCTTTTGGGCCAGCCCTGGGCCCGTTCGAGCCAGTCGGACCGGAGAACCTGAAATCTCGTTGGTTGCCATGTAAATCTCGTTAAATCAATGGCTTTGGAGGATATAGGATGTGCACGCGCTGCCCCTTCGCTGCTCTTTTCACCAAGTCTGTTTGCGCCCTGTTGATTTCCTTTGTAGCTCTAACCGGCATGTCCTTCGGGCAAACGCCCACCCCGCCAACGTTTGTGAACGGGACTTTGGTGAACGGCGGCTCCGTGATTGCCAACTACAGCCCGATTGCCGTCCAAACGGTGACCGCCGGCGACTTCAACGGAGACGGAAAACCGGACCTACTCACGCTGGACGACAATGGGAATACCGCCGGAGTGGGCATCATGCTGGGCAACGGTGATGGCACGTTCCAGCCTGTCGCGTCCATTACCACATTTCCGTGCACTTTAGAGGGCGGCCTGGTCACGGGGGACTTCAATAACGATGGTCATTTGGATTTCGCCGTGGTTTCCGGGACTAACGGAGGGGATTGCAACTTCAACCCGGGCACGCTCTGGATTTTTCTGGGCAACGGCGCGGGCGGCTTCACTTTGAAGGCTTCGTATGCCGAGGTGGGCGGTCCCGCGAACAATGACAAGGCTGGAGGACTGATAGCAGCTGATCTCCGCGGCAACGGACACCTGGATCTGCTGGCGATCGACCCCAACAATGGTATCGACGTTTTTCTCGGGAATGGCGATGGAACATTCGTTGCGCCGACGGCGGCGGTCGGAATTCCTGGTCCAGGCGCTTCCAACTCCGAGGCAGCATGGGACGTCAACAATGACGGCAAGATGGATCTGGTGGTCGCGTCGGAGAACAGTGGCGACGGCATTTATGTGCTCCTCGGCAACGGCGACGGCACTTTCCAGGCTCCGGTGTTCTACCAGCAAGGGTCCAACTCGGGCGCCATGGCGCTGGCCATCGGGCAACTGATCAAGGGGGACCACGGAGACGTAGTGATGGGAACGGGAAACGGGGCCTACGTCTATATCAACAACGGCGATGGCACGTTCCAGACTCCGGTTCTCTATGGCCCCTCGTGGATTGATTACATCGTGATCACCGACGTCAATGGCGATAAGAAGAACGACCTGGTCGTGAGTTCCTATTCTTCCTCCGCGGTGTGGTTCATGGAGGGCAACGGCAAAGGCGGTTTCACGGCAGGAGAGTCCTTCGCCACGGACGGGTACCCCAACAACGTGGTAGTCGCCGACTTTAATGGCGACAAGAAGCTGGATTTCGCCACGTCCAACACCTCCGGCCAGTGGATAACCCTGGGCTTTGGCAACGGCGACGGCACTTTCCGCAGCAGCCAGAGCTACGGCTACAGCTGGAACGCCGCCATTAACGCCATCGCCGCCGGAGACCTCAACGGCGACGGCAATCTGGACATTGTGCAAGCCGGTGGCGGCACCGGGGTTGGCATTACCGTGACGCTGGGAAGTTCACACGGCGTGTTCGGAGCGCCCACTTCGATTGCGGCCGGGTGCGGCGAGGCGAATCGCAGCGGCGTCAATTCCATTGCCCTGGGCGACGTCAACGGGGATGGCAAGCTGGATGTGGTGGCGACCAGTCTCGACGATCCCTACAGCTGCTACGAAAACGTGGTTGCGGTGCTGGAAGGCCTCGGCTCTGGAAAATTCAAAACGCCGGTCTACTATGCCACCGGGGTTTCGGTGCAGTCCTACAACGCTACGTTGGCCGACCTCCGCGGCGACAAAAGACTGGACATCGTAGTCTCGAACGCAGACGGCAGCCTGAGTGTGCTGCTCAATAACGGCAAAGGCGTCTACGGGACGGCTGCGGTGATTGCCGGCGCCAGCGGAAACGGCTCCGGGGACATTGTGGTCGGGGACTTCAACAAAGACGGCAAACTCGATCTCGCGATCGCCAATTGGAACGGGACGTCTGTTGATGTCCTGCTGGGAAACGGCGACGGAACCTTCCAGGCCCCGATCTCCAGCGCCACAGGGGTGCACACGAACGGGCTGGTCGTGGGAGATTTCAACAACGACGGCAACCTGGATCTAGCCGTCACTGCCCAGGACAACAACGGGACCCTGCAGATCCTCACAGGAAACGGCACGGGCACATTCACGATGGGCGCCACTTACAAGTTCAATGCGTGGGTTCTGTGCTATCCGAGCGGAGGAACGAATCCTAACTGGATTGGGGCCGGCGATCTCAATCAGGACGGCAAGACGGATCTGGCCGTTGCCGTCCAATTCACCAGCTGCGGAACCGAGTATAGCGGAGAGCAGAGTTGGGGAGCGGTGCTGGTTTACACCGGCAACGGCGATGGCACCTTCGATCTGAATATCGGCCCGTGGATGGGCGGCGTGAATAACTCCGGTATTGCTCTGGGAGACTTTAACAACGACGGCATGCTGGACATGGCCGTCGCCGGGAATGCGTCGTGGACAAGCCAGGAGTGGGTCACCATCATGCAGAACAGCACGCAGCCGGTGAGCATCTCGCCGCTGTGGGCGCCAGTATTGCCGAGACTGTGCTGGTCACCAATGACGAAGAAACTCCGCTCGCGTTCAGTAGCGCGACGCTGGGAGGAACCGACCCCGGGGACTTCAGCGTTAAATCCGCGTGCGGAAGCAGTGTGTTGCCGGGCGCTCACTGCCTGGTGACTGTCACTTTCAAACCCACGGCAACCGGCAAGCGGTCGGCAACCTTGTCGATCAAAGATGGTGTCGGCACCCAAACTGTGGCGCTGGCAGGGGACGGCGAAGCCACGATCGTCAGCTTCACTCCTACCAGCGGTCCGGTTGGAACGCCGGTGACGATCACAGGAACCTCTTTCACCGGAGCAACCAAGGTAACGTTTGACGGCGTGGCGGCGACTACTTTCACGGTGAATTCCGCGACCCAGATCACGGCCGGCGTGCCCACTGGAGCGAAGACCGGAAAGATCGGGGTAACCGTCGGAGGAGTAACAGTCGACAGCAAAACGAGCTTTACTTTTAATTAGCCGGAGAATTAAGCGGCGAAGGATTGCAAATCGCTGCTGCATTACGGCTGTCTCCAGAAGGAGCGGAGGCAGTCTGACAGACTGCACGGGTAACGGATCGGTGGGACGACGAAAGAGGAATCGTCAACACGCTGATTCGTTACCCGTTTTTTTCCGACAGAGTGACTCTGGCAGCGCGGTGTGGCATGCTTGAGATGGCGTATCGATTCAAGGGCGCCTGTCCCATTGACCTCGAAAGACTCCACGACTAGTTCACCGACATCGACAGCCGCCACCGCATGCAGGAAGTTTCCCATTCACATTGCGGGTGCGCTGATTTTGTTCGCGCTGATCTACTTTGGTTCCCTTTTCTCGCCGGGATTGCAGGACGACGCGGACTCGACTCACGCCGAGGCCGCCCGTGAGATGTCGGTGACGCATGATTATGTCACCCTGAAAGTGAATGGCAACCGCTACCTCGAAAAAGCTCCGCTGATGTATTGGGCTGTTTCCCTTTGCTACTTCCTCTTCGGGACCCGCGAGTCCGCGGCTCACCTGCCAGTTGCGCTTTCCATGTTGCTGCTGGTGCTGCTGGCAATGCGCTGGGGACGCCGCGCCTTCGGCGACCGCGCCGCCGTTTACGCCGGATTGTTCGTCACCACGGCCGCGGGTTGTTATCTATTTACGCGCATCCTGATTCCGGAGTCGATCCTTAGCTTGTTCATCGCCTTGGCGTTTTACTTTTTTGCTACTGCCCTCGAAGACGGCGATGCCTGGCGATGGTACGGCGCCTACGCTTGCGTGGCGCTGGCCGTTCTCACTAAGGGCCTGCTTGCCGTCGTCGTCGTCGGATTGGCGCTGCTGTTTTACGTGGGGATCAGTGGTGAGTGGCGGCGCTGGCGCGAGTTCCGTCTGTTCACGGGCACGTTACTTTTTCTGGTGATTGCGGCGCCCTGGCATTTGCTCGCCGGCATCCGCAATCCGCATTTCTTCTGGTTTTATTTTGTGAACGAACACTTCATGCGCTTCCTGGGCAAGCGCATCCCGAAGGACTACAACAAACAGACCAGCTCGCTCTACTGGACGCTCCACCTGGTCTGGCTGTTTCCGTGGAGTCTGTATCTGCCGGTGGCACTACGGCAGCCGATTGCAGATTGGATGAAACGCCGTAAACGCACCGGAGATAAGGCTCCGAGGGTTCCTCTGAATTTCCGCTCCCGAACGGAGTTGCTTTGCCTGGCCTGGGCCGGAGTCACGCTTGTATTCTTCTCGTTTTCCACCAACCAGGAGTACTACACATTTCCCGCCTACTTGCCGATCCTGTTGCTGATTGCGGGACAACTCGCGAGCGAAGAAGAATCGGGATCGCGGCGCTGGCTGCTGTGGAGTTCCGGTGCGTTTGCCGTAATCGGCATCGCAATCTCGACGGTGCTGGCGGCGGGCCTGTGGAACTCGCGCCATCTTTCTTTCGTGCCCGACATCGGCACCGTGCTCGCCAAGCCCGACTTGCAGGCTGAAACTCTTTCGATGGGGCACATGCTTGATCTGACGGGGGCGTCGTTTGCGGCGCTGCGCCTGCCGGCGATTCTGGCCGCGGTCGTTTTGCTGATAGGACCAGTCAGCGCCTTCTGGCTGCGCCGCCGCGGCGCCCAATTCGCCGCCACCTGGGCGACGGCCGCAACCATGGCGGTCTTCCTGATCGCGGCGCACATCGCTCTCGTGCGCTTCGATCCGTTCCTCGGATCGCAAAGCATGGCGCAGCAGATTGCTCCCGAACTGCGTCCCACGGACCGTGTGATGATTTACGGCGATCAGTCGTTTGGATCGTCGCTGCTGTTCTATTTGCGGCGGCCGATTGAACTGGTGAATGGGAATACAACTTCCATGTGGTGGGGATCGACTTATCCGGACGCGCCGCACATTTTTCTCGACGATCAGGATTTATTGCGGGAGTGGAATTCTTCCGAGCGGGTGTTTCTCTTTGTTCCCCAGCACGAACGTGCCAAGGTGGAAGCGCTGCTGCCGGGACCGTTGCACATTGCCAGCGAAGTCTCGGGCAAGGTGATCTATGCGAACCATCCTTAGTTGAGCAGCAGAGACAGGGGTTGCCGGAAGCCAGATAAGTAGCGGCGAAATCATAACGTGCTGTGTTGGCTCTTACCGGCGCGAGACCACGGCAACTTCCTGCTTCACGCTCGGCAGAGAGTAGCCCGATTTGACCGCATCCCTGCGAAACATCTGCACGGTTTCCTGGGAAAATTCGTGCAGAGCTTTCCCCACGAGCGGAAGCTTCTTCAGGATGTCAGTGGTCGCGGTAATCACGTGGCATCCAATTTCATCCGCCTGGAAAACATTGAGCAGTTCACGCGGGCTGGCCCACATCAGCTGCGCGTTTACTTCGTTGACCATGGCCACGGCTTCACGCATCAGCGGCACCGGATCGCGGCCGGTGTCGGCGATGCGGCCGGCAAACACGGAAACGTAGGCGGGCGCTCTGCCCTGCAACACGCCGCATACATTTCGCACCTGCTCAAGGGTGAGCAGCGCGGTTACGTTCAACGGAATTCCGTCACTGGAAAGGCGCCGGATAAGTTCGCAGGTGGGCGCTCCGTTGGTGCGCATGACTGGAACCTTGACGAATACATTCTTGCCCCAGGCCGCGATGTGCCGCGCCTGCTCCTCCATCTCGGGCTCTTCGTCGGCAAACACTTCGAAGGAAATCGGACGGTCGGGAATGTGTGCCAATATCTCATGCGCAAATCCGGCGTAGTCCGTGACTCCCATGGCTCGCATGAGCGTGGGATTCGTGGTGAAGCCTTTGATATGCGGATGCCGGGATAGCTCCAGCATGCTGGCTTTGTCAGCCCCATCCGCGAAAATTTGCACGCGCAGATCGGCCACCGACTTCACTCCGGACGACGACTTCATCAGGGATGCGCTCCTTTTGGCGCGGAACGGATAATCCAGTCAGCGGCTTCGCGCAGAGATCCTACGCGCAAGTCTGGAGCATGGGCTGGAGATTTCTCCGAATACCCGTAATCGATAAGAATAGTCTTACATCCCGCATTGTAACCTGCCTCAATGTCCCGCCATCGGTCGCCGACCATGAAACTGGCTGCCAGATCGATATTGTGTTTTTTCGCCGCTTCAAGAAGCATTCCCGGCATCGGCTTGCGGCAGTCACACTGGTCCTGATCTGTGTGGTAGCAAACGAGAATATCGTCGAGGGGAAGGCGCGCGGACAAAACCTGATGCATGGCGTCAATCGTCTGCTGCGACTGCTTTCCGCGCGCCACATCCGGCTGGTTCGTCACGACCAGTAGTTTGTAGCCGTGTTGTTTCAACTCCTGCAAAGCCTCAGAAACGCCAGGAAGCACTTCCAACTCCTGCAACGTGTACGGAGGAAAGGGTTTGCCGTCGCGTACAAAAGTCCGGTTGATCACGCCGTCGCGGTCGAGGAACACGGCGCGGCCCCGGCCCGGCGACGCCATCGATTCCCATTTCGTAGCCTGCGTCTTTACCGCGGGATGCGAAACCAGAAGATGCCAAATCACTGCCTGGAACGCTTCCGTGTGCGGCGTCACGTGCGCAGGATTCACCGTGGGGATCAGCACACAAGCGTCGGCGACGGCGGCGGTGTAACCACCGTCGCGGCCAACGATGCCGATGATTTTTGTGCCGACCGACTTCGCATACTTTAGAGCGGCCACCAGGTTCGGGCTGACGTTCTGTTCGACATTTCCGCCGCCGACCGAGAGAATCAGCAACAGGTCTTCCGGTCGAAGCCGGCTGGTGCGCAGCCAGCCGTCGAAGATCGAAGCCCAGCCTTCATCGTTTGCACGTGCTGTAAGTTCCGATACGTTGTCGGTTGGGGCATAAGCCTCAATGCCGGCGATCTTGCGGAAGTCGTTGACGGCGTGCGAAGCATTGGCAGCGCTTCCGCCCACGCCGAGAATAAAGAGGCGCCCGCCACCGGCCCGAGTGCTGGCGAGAAGAGCCGCCGCATTTTCAATGCTCGCCACATCCAGCTTCGCAATGATTTCAGCAGCCTCGGCGAGAAAAGCCTCCGCAAACTCATCCTGATCAAACCCGCGGCCGCTCATTTCCGCGCATCTCCAGGCTGGCTCAAGAAACTTGTCATCTCTTCTAATCCCGCGGGCGAACCTATCTCGTAGAAGCGTTCACGCACTTCCACGGCCGCCAGTTCGCCGTTCCCGAGCAACTCTGCGTAAACGTCGGCGAGATCCGTGGCCCGCGTCCTGGCAAAAACTTCCGCATGGAAGACACCCAACCCGTAATCGATACAGTGCATGCGCGCGGTGTGATTTTTCTTGCTGTACGCCAGAATGCGGCCTTCTTTAAACTCCACATTGCTCGCATCCCATTGTCCGTCGTTTCGGAACACCGTCATTAACCCTAACCCGCCGCGCTGCAGAAACTCTTGCTCAATGGAAGCATAGTCACAGGGCAGATAGGAATCGCCATACATCACAAAAAATCTCTCTCCCAACTTCGGCAAAGCTCCCTTTATGGCGCCGGCCGTACCCAGCAGTGTGGGGCCGTCGTAGGAGTATTCGACCTTCACACCGAAGGCCCTGCCGTCGCCGATCGCCTGTTCAATCATATTGCCCAGGTGGCCGACGCACAGTATTACATGTTGGATGCCGCTACTTTGCAGCAGCCGCAATTGGTGCGCTACAAACGGTTCCCCATGGACCGGGATCAGCGATTTAGGAATGTTTTTCGTCAGCGGTCCCAGGCGAGTTGCCAGGCCGCCCGCAAGTATGGCCACTGGTAGCATGGATTTTTAAGAATGCGCCAGAACGGATGTCCCGCTGAAATCGAACTGCAACCGCACCTCGCGCAGCCCATCAATTTGCCGCCCAGCGCCCCGTTGACGCGCGCCAGTTCATACATTTCATCGATCAGGCTGCTGCTGATTCCGGGGGAGCGTTTCTTCTTGTGCTCCCAGTGAGCGTGCATGAGTTCGGCGAACTTGCGCAGATCGCCCGCCAGCAGCGCGTCCCGGCTTTCGTGGCCAAGATGTTTGGTGTGGTGCAGATTCTCCAGCATCTCGCTGGCGTTGTCGCGCGTGCGCGTGTCCTGATCGCGCAGAACTTCTGCTGCAGAGCGCGACGCTCCGGTGAAGAACAGCAGCAAATTGTCTTCGAGATTTGCCAAAGTCTCAGAGGCAATTTTAAGAGGCTCCGCAATCACCCGGTCGTCCGGCAGAAATTCGAAACACGTGATGCCGCCAAAAGCTGCGATGTACTGGTCCTGCTTCCCAACCGGTTCTTTCAGTAAATCAATTTCGATGTGGCAAGCCTGTTCGGCCAATTCCTGGGGAGGGACGAAATTCCGGTTCATGGTGTGCAGCGCGCGCAGCAATGCGGTGGTGAAACTCCCCGACGAGCCCAGCCCCGTACCCGCGGGAATGTCTGAGAGGCTGACAATCTCCAGATAAGGTCCCGTAACTCCAGTCAGCCGCAGCGCTTCCCGAATGATGGGATGCTGAATGTCTTCCCATCGCTCCACATCTTCCAGCCTGGAATATTTCAAAATGATGCGCGGACGAAACGCCTCATTGATGGTGATGTAAACGTACCGGTTGATCGCGGCAGACAGCACGAAACCGCCGTGCTTTCGGTAATACGACGGAAGATCGGTGCCCCCGCCACCCAACGAAATTCGTAACGGGCTTCGTGTGATGATCAAACCAGAGGTTCCCCGGACGCCGCGTAAGTATAGCGAATCTGCGAATCTAAGACTCCGCCTTCACTCTGGCGTCCGCGCTCACGAACTTGATTGTGGCTAGAACCGCCTGCTTGATGGTCAATCGCGGCCGCCAACCCAGGGAACGGATCCGCGAGCAATCCAGCAGGATAAACGGGCTGTCCCCAACCCAGCCTCGTTCGCCTCCGGAGTATGTAAGCTTCGGATGAAATCCCAAATGTTCGCAAATCCAGCCGATCGAGTCGTTCACTTCGCAATACTCGTCGGTGCCCAGATTGAAAATGTTTACCTTGCCATCGGCCCGGTCGATGGCAGTGAGAATGGCGTCGATGCAATCCTGCACGTACAAATACGATTTTCGCTGATGTCCGTTGCCCAGCACATGGAGATGGTCAGGGTGCTCGGAAAGCTGACGGTAAAAATCGAACACGTGCCCGTGCGAATAGCGCTCTCCCAGGATCGACACAAAACGGAAAATGTAGCCCTGAAGTCCGAAGCCTTCGCAGTAGGCCTGAATCAGGCCTTCGGCGGCCAGCTTGGAAGCGCCGTAGAGCGAAGTCTGCACGGGAAAAGGACACGTCTCCGGCGTCGGGAAGATCTCCGGCTCTCCGTAAACTGATCCCGTCGACGAAAACACGATGCGTTTGCAGCCTTGTTCGCGCATGGCTTCCAGCACATTCCAGGTTGCAATCGTGTTCTGATCCAGATCTTTGCGTGGATGTTCGGTGCCAAAGCGCACGTCGGCATTAGCCGCGAAATGAATCACCAACTCCGCGCCATGCATGGCCTGCGTGAGGCTTTTCAAGTCGAGCAGGTCGCCTTGCAGGAGTGTGAACCCAGGATGGAGCAGAGCACTCGTCAGGAACCGCTGCTGTCCGGTCGAAAAGTTATCGAACCCGACCACGCCGTGACCCTCAGTAAGAAGGCGATCCACCATGTTGCTGCCGATAAAGCCGGCCGCGCCCGTAACTAAAACGCGCAATCAAACCTCCGCATAGTTTCTGCTTGCTTCTCGCGTGGCTGCTTTCGCCGCCTCTGCAACCGCTCTCCTTCGCAATCGGGTGGTGCGGCCGGAAGTAACGAGGGAGCCCGTAACCTTACGGATACGTATTATGCGCAACCAGTCAGCTACGCATAATGCGAAACCGACTGGTTACATATTGTCTGGGCTCGCTATCGACGCTCCGAAGACGTTTGCCGCAGCGCGATTCGTGTTCCTTTTAACTCAAAGCGACTATCGCGCCAAACATAACGCAGGTTTAAATAGCTGCCAAACCAGACAAAAAAACCCAACAAATCGCGCAACGGATAGCGCCATGGCGCGCGCCACACCAACGGATCCCGAACTACGGTCCAGCCCACTAGCCACGCTTCGGCCAGCCGGTTCACCACGGACGCGCCAAGCAGAACAGCAGCGACTCGCCAATGTCCCAGCCCCGCGGCCGCGAAGAATCCAAGCAGGCCGTAAGGCATGGCAAAAATCAGCCCGCTTCCAAAGTGGCCTTTCGGTCGCGAATACCGCGTCGATTGCGCCCAGCGCAACTGATTTTGCCACATGCGCTGAAAAGATTTCTGGTTCACCACGTGATCGATAATGTGGCCCGAAAGCACCACCCGGTAACCAGCTGCAGCGATCAGGTTGCCGATGGCAAAATCATACGCAATATAGTCTTGCAGCGCGGTGTAGCCGCCGATTTTCGCGAGGGCATTCTTATGCACGACGGTTGTCGGCCCCAGACCGAACTTCATTCCTTCCAGCAGGTTAGCCACCAAAACTCCCGCCGTCATTTCCACCGACATGCCGATGGCGGTGAGTCCGGAGAAAAATCCCGCGACGTTCTTGCCGCGATACACGCAGGTGACCATGCCAACCTTTGGGTCCAGCAACGGCGGTACGATTTCGCGCAGATAACGCGGAGAAACTTCCACATCGCTGTCCGTCGTGACCAGAATCTCGTGTACTGCTGCCTCGGACATGCAATGAAACGAGTAGACGGCTGGATTGGGCCAGGGTGTGCCGGTTATCAGAATGCGGCTACGGATATGCGGGTAGCGCGCGCACACTTCTCGCACAACTTCCAGCGCCGGATCGTTCGCCTCATCCGCCGCGAAAAGAATTTCGTAGTTGGGATAATCCTGCCGGAAAAAACTCTCGATATTCTCCTTCAACTGCGCTTCCAGACCGTGCACCGGCTTGAGCACAGAAACCGGAGGCAGATGTGCATCGTCAGGAACGGAGAGAAGCTGACTGCGCGCATCCCGGTGAAATCGAATGACTCCCAGCAGCGCGAGACCAAGAAATACACCCGAGGACAACGTGCCTACCACAGCCACTCCCAAGGCGAAATATAAAATCAGCAAAATCAATCTGTGATGTCCTCTTCTCCGTTGTCCCCGTTGTCCAGGCCGCTGGCGCTCCCCGATAAGATTATCAGCTCTGTTTTCGGCTCGCTGAAGCTGAACAAATTACATGCCGATTGAGCCTGCGGGGCCGATTTCGGCACAGATTCCGCAAACTCTTTGCAGAGAGTTGAAGATCGGATGGTCCCCCGACTTCCGGTAAACGGCCCGGTTTGAATTTCTTTTGCGTACTTTGTGGCCCTTTCTTCGCGCGCTTAGCGGTTAAAGTCCTTTGATTCCGTAAGAGCAGGATCCTTAACCGCAAAGTTCGCAAAGGAAAGCCGCAAAGCACGCGAAGAAATTCAGATTGACTCACTACTCGATTTCCCCATCATTGTCGACACCACTAGTCAGAGTTTATCTTGGTACGTCCTGATCCTGTCAGAGAATCCTGCCCATGAATGTCCTGGTGGTGAACTTCGGAAGCTCGAGCTTGAAACTTCAGGTGATTTCCACTGATCTTGAGCGCATCAAGCAGCATAAGGACGATCGTCTCTGCCAAGCGGAAGTGGAGGGCATCGGCGGTGAAGCTACCATCAAGTTCCACAACCGGCAGGGGCCGAGCCAGAAGTTCACCGCCGCCCTCAGCGATGGTGCGGCGGCGCTGGAATACATGGTCCGCTACATAGCGTCGGAAAAGTCGGGCGTGGCAGAAATCAAGAGCATGGCGGACGTGCAGGCCGTGGGACACCGTGTGGTGCACGGGGGTGAACGGTTCACGGAATCGGCGCTGATCGACGACAAGGTGCTGCAGGGGATTGAAGATTGTGTCGAACTTGCTCCATTGCATAACCCGGAAAACATCAAGGGCATTCTTGCCGCGCGCGAACTCTTCGGCAAGGCTATTCCGCAAGTGGCCGTATTTGATACTTCGTTCCATCATTCGATTCCGGAGACGGCTTTCTTGTATGCCATTCCGTATCACCTTTACAGTGATTATCGGATCCGGCGCTATGGATTCCATGGGACGTCTCACCGGTATGTAGCGTTTCGTTACCGTGTGTTGCGAGGACTCATGCGGAAACAAACCAACATCATCACTTTGCATTTGGGAAACGGGTGTTCCGCCGCAGCGATCCGCGGAGGAGATTCGGTGGACACTTCCATGGGTATGACGCCGCTGGAGGGTCTGGTGATGGGCACACGCAGCGGCGACCTCGACCCTGCGATTGTCAATTTCATCGCGCGGAAAGAGAACTTGTCTTCCTCGGAAGTTGACACGCTGCTCAACACGCAGTCGGGCCTGCTCGGCATCTCTGGACTCACCAACGACATGCGGGAATTGCAGTCGAAAGAGAGCGACGATCACCGCGCGCGGCTCGCCATCGAAATGTTCTGCTACCGTGCCCGGAAGTATATTGGCGCATACCTAGCTGGCATGGGTGGGGCAGATGCAGTTGTCTTCACGGGCGGCATTGGGGAGAACTCGCCGGAGATTCGTGCGCTGATCTGCGAGGGCATGGAGTGGGCCGGTCTCAAGCTGGACGCTTCCAGAAATCAGGAGACCGTCGGCCGCGAAGGCAAAATCTGCACCGAGGATTCCACACTTCTCGCCTATGCGATCCCCACCGATGAAGAATTGCTGATTGCACGGGATACGGTGCGAGTCATCCTGGGTGAACCCCACCCGTCTTAGTTCGTTGGCCCCATGAGGCTGGAGGCTTTCTCATAAACTCTCAGCGGCGGGCCACGAGCGAAACCTCAGAGGCTAAAGCCTGCGTCTTTCGTGGCTCTCGGCGGCACGGCTTAAGCCGTGCCCTTCCCGAACCTATTCACGAGATGACGTCCCGTAGGCCACGCTAGAACGGCCACGTCCAACTCGCCGCCTCGGGAAGGTCGATTCCGTGTGCATCCGCGTAGGTGCGGCACTCGATCTGCTGGTTCAGGAATCGCTCCTTGGCATGGCCGCCGATTTTTTGCAGACGCGGCACACGGTCGATCACATCCATCGCCAGGCTGAAGCGGTCAATGTTATTTTCGATGGCCAGTTCCAGCGGAGTGTTGATGTTGCCCTTTTCCTTGTAGCCGCGCACGTGGAAATTGCTGTGGTTGGTGCGGCGATAGGCCAGGCGATGGATCAAATAGGGATACCCGTGAAAATTGAAGATGACCGGCTTGTCGACGGTGAACAACGAGTCGAACTCCCGATCGGGGAGTCCGTGCGGGTGCTCGGTGCTGGGTTGGAGCTTGAAGAGATCGACCACATTAATGAACCTGATCTTGATGTCAGGAAATTCCTTCCGCAAAAGCGCGGTAGCCGCCAGGGCCTCCTGAGTGGGAACGTCGCCCGCCGAGGCCATGACTACGTCGGGTTCGCCGGATTCGTCGGAGCTGGCCCAATCCCAGATGCCGATGCCCTTTGTGCAATGCGTGATGGCGGACTCCATGTCCATGTACTGCAAGTGCAATTGCTTGTCGCAGACGATCACGTTTACGTAGTTCTGGCTGCGCAAGCAATGATCGGCAACCGACAGCAAGCAGTTCACATCAGGCGGCAGATAAATGCGAGTGATGTTCGCGCTTTTGTTGACGACCACATCGATGAAGCCCGGATCCTGATGCGTGAAGCCGTTATGATCCTGCCGCCACACCGTAGAGGTGATCAGGAGATTCAAGGAAGCAATGGCCTCGCGCCAGGACAGGTGACGGCAAATTTCAAGCCACTTGGCGTGCTGGTTGAACATGGAGTCAATGACGTGCACGAACGCTTCATAGGATGACAAGAAACCGTGTCGTCCGGTGAGCAGGTAACCCTCCAGCATTCCCTCCATGGTGTGCTCGCTGAGCATCTCCATGACGCGGCCGTCAGTGGCGAGCTCGCCGCCGTCTTTGTCCTCGGGAAAGTACTGTTCAATCCAGAATTTCTTGCTGGCCGCGTAAATCGCCTCGAGTTTGTTCGACGTGGTTTCGTCCGGACCGAAGACCCGAAAGTTGTTCATGTTCAGCTTCATCACGTCTCGCAGGAAGGCGCCCAGCGGAGGCGTGTTCTCGACCTCGATTGTCGCGGGCTTCTCGACTTTGCATCGGTACTCGCGAAAATCCGGCAAGCGCAAGGCTTTCTTGAGGCGTCCGCCATTCGCATGAGGATTCGCGCTCATGCGCCGAGTTCCCTGAGGGGGCAAGTCTCTGAGTTGGGCTACCAACTTGCCGCTGCCGTCGAAAAACTCCGCGGGCTTCAGCGACCGCATCCAGGCCTCGAGAATTCGAAGTTGCTCGGGATCTTTCTTGACGTTGGGCAGCGGCACCTGGTGAGCGCGCCAGAAGCCCTCCAGCCAGTGACCTTCGACTTGGCGCGGCGCAGTCCAACCCTTCGGTGAGCGCAACACGATCATAGGCCAGCGCGGCCGGACCTCCGCACCCTGCGTGCGCGCCGCGGCCTGATGCTCGCGAATCTCCAGAACGCAATGCTCTACCGTCGCCGCCATCGCCTGATGCATGCTCTCGGGGTCGCAGCCTTCCACAAAATAGGGCGTCCAGCCGCAACCGCGAAGCAGGCTCTCCAGTTCCTCGTGCGTGATTCGCGCCGGCAACGTCGGGTTATTAATCTTGTAGCCGTTGAGATGCAGGATGGGAAGCACGGCTCCATCCCGCGCAGGATTGAGAAACTTGTTAACGTGCCACGAAGTCGCGAGCGGGCCAGTCTCGGATTCTCCATCGCCCACGACCGCGGCCACGATCAGTTCCGGATTGTCGAACGCCGCGCCACAGGCATGAGACAGCACGTAGCCGAGTTCTCCGCCTTCATGGATCGACCCCGGCGTTTCGGGAGTGCAATGGCTCCCGATGCCGCCGGGAAATGAAAACTGCCGGAAGAATTCCCGCAGCCCCTCCGGATCCTGGCTCTTTTCCGGATACACCTCAGAGTAGGTTCCTTCGAGGTACGCGGGCCCGAGAACGCCCGGAGCGCCGTGTCCCGGGCCAGCTAGAAAGATCATGTCCAGGTCGTATTTCTTGATGAGCCGGTTCAGGTGAACGTAGATGAACGACAATCCGGGGCTCGATCCCCAATGTCCCAGCTGCCGATTCTTGATGTGTTCCGGCCGCAGCGGCTCCGCCAGCAGAGCATTGTCGAACAGATAAATCATGCCGAGGCTGAGGTAATTGCAGGCCCGCCAGTAGACGTTCGTATCGCGCAACTCATCCGTGCCGAGCGGCTTTCCGGTGATGGTGGATCGCGTTTCGCCGTACGGAGTCAGAGGAGAAATTTCAGGAGAGATATTCGAAGTGAGAGTGCTCATTAGGACGACTCCTGGGAGTTGGCTGATGCCTTAAGGCGGCTGAATGGCGGACGGGCCTGATGCTGCTCGCTAACGGTCAACAGAAGGATAGTCGACTGAATTGCGAGTCGCTACCGAATCTGAGGAACCTCTAAGAATTCTACTCTTATGGGATGAACGTCTGGTTACAACGATTCTCGTCCGATGCGCAACCGGCAATCAGCCGGCCGCCGTTTCCGCAAACACGTATCCGACCAGGGCGGCGCAGGCTTCCACAAAGTTCTGCTCTGGCTTAGTAAATGTGCCGGTAAAGTAGCTCTCGATATCGAGCTCACCGATGAGCTTGTTCTTGACGAGGATGGGGACAACGATCTCACACTTCACCAGGGGCGATCCGGCAAGATAACGTGGATCTTTTGCAACATCATGCACTACAACGGTCTGGCGGCTTGTGGCTGCGGCCCCGCAGAGTCCGGTATTGAGGGGAATACGGGCGTTGGGCGTGAAGCTGCCTGCGAAAGGCCCGACCAGCAGGACACCGGAGTCCGCCGGATCGACGAGATAAAATCCCACCCAGTTATAACGAGTCATCTTTTCGTGCAGACGCTGCGCGATACGCGCCATCACGGCCTGGGCCGTAGGAGCGGTTTTGACAAAACCCTGAAACTCCTGCAAAAGTTCTTCGTGCACGGGCATTATGTTTTCGGCCTCCGCGGGTGGTAAGGATCAAAAGAGGCTCTCCTGCTCCGCTGGTTCGCCTCGCTCCCAAATTAGTGTACTCGGACTACTACTGCCATCTCTGTGGCATATTCGGGATTCGTTTTTCTTTCGGGGATGTGCAGAAAGTTTCACATCGGAACTCGCTGGAACGAAAGGCAACCGGGCGTCAGGATTGGGAATCGAAATTCTGCTTCGGCAGCTATAATTTCGAGCAATTACGATCGTGACGAAGGAGACTCCTTTTGACCGCTGACACGAAAGAGCAGCCGTTCATCGAGCGCGACCATCAACTCCCGGCTTATGAGTCAGCATCTCAGCGGCATAACGGGTTGTGGATCGTCGTGGGGATTATCTTGCTGCTGATCCTGGCGCTTGTAGTTGTGATGCTATGGCGCCACCACGAAACCGCGAAAAAGCCGAAGCCCGCGCCGCCGAAGATCAACATTACGACCGCGACCGCTACGAAAGGCAACATCGGCGTTTACCTGGATGAAATCGGCACGGTCACTCCGGTCTATACCGATTCGATCACGAGCCAGGTGGATGGCCTGGTCATTTCCGTGCACTATACGGAGGGCCAGGTGGTCCGTAAGGGCGATCCGTTGATCGATATCGATTCGCGTCAATACCGGGCAAATCTCTTGCAGGCCCAGGGTGCGTTGGAGCGAGATCAGAACATCCTTGCCCAAGGACAGATGGACCTGGAACGCTACCGTACCGCGTGGGCGCGCAACGCCATTGCGAAGCAGATGCTGGACGACCAGGAGAAGCTTGTGCTGCAGCAAAAGGGCACGGTAAAAAACGACGAGGGTACGGTGCAATATGACCAGATCCAGGTCGACTACTGCCATATCACTGCGCCCATCGCAGGCCGCGTGGGGTTGCGGCTCGTGGATCCGGGCAACGTGGTGCAGGCCTCTGGAGGAACCACCCTCGCAGTCATTACGCAGTTGAATCCCATCACCGTGATCTTCACGGTTCCGGAAGACAGCCTCGGCCCGGTTGCAGCCCGCCTGCGCAAGAAGGCGAAGCTTCCCGTCGATGCCTTTGATCGCACCGCGCAGACGAAGATTGCCACCGGGAGGCTGCTCACGCTCGACAACCAGATCGACACTACGACGGGAACCGTGAAAGCACGATCGGTCTTCGCGAACAAAAATGACGCGCTTTTTCCGAACCAGTTTGTGAACGTGCGGCTGCTGGTGAATACGCTGCAGAACGTGACGTTGATTCCGGCTTCAGCGATTCAACAAAATGGCCAGGCATCCTTCGTGTATGCGATTCAAAACGATATTGCCCATATGCGCAGCGTAAAGCCGGGAGTCACAGACGGAGGTCTCACGCAGGTGGACGGCATCAATCCGGGGGATGTTGTAGCCAATAGCAGCTTCGATAAGCTACAGGACAACGTAGCAGTTGCTGTTTCAAACACACCTCCGGGCAAGCCTGCGGCGGCCAATACGAGCGGGAGCAGCGCGCCGTGAGTCCATCGCGTCCGTTTATCCTGCGGCCAGTTGCAACCTCGCTGCTGATGGCCGCAATCCTTCTCGTCGGGATTGTTGGTTTTACGCAACTGCCGGTCTCTGCGTTGCCGGAAGTTGACTATCCGACGATTCAGGTGCTCACGTTCTATCCCGGAGCAAGCCCCACCGTGATGGCAACGACGGTGACGGCGCCGCTGGAACGCCAATTCGGCGAGCTGCAGGGTTTGAGCCAGATGACCTCCACCAGCTCTGGCGGCACTTCGGTGATTGTGCTGCAGTTCAACCTGAGTCTGAATATTGATGTTGCTGAAGAAGAAGTGCAGTCTGCCATCAATGCGTCGCAGAGTTTGCTGCCATCCATCCTGCCGGCGCCTCCGATTTATAGCAAAACGAATCCGGCGGATGCTCCTGTGCTCACATTGGCGATCACTTCGAACTCCATGCCGCTTTCTGCGGTGGAGGATCTGGTGGACACGCGTCTTGCGCCGAAGATTTCGCAGCTCAGCGGAGTCGGACTGGTAACGATCAGCGGCGGCCAGAAACCAGCGGTCCGCATTCAGGCCAACCCTGCGGTTCTGTCTTCGTACGGCATCAATCTGGAAGATCTGCGCGCGGCGCTGACGCAGGCCAGCGTGAACGCAGCCAAAGGGAACTTTGACGGCCCACGCCAGGATTATCAGATCGACGCCAACGATCAGCTGGTCACCAGCGACGACTATAAGAAGGTGGTGGTGGCCTACCGCAACGGCGCGCCGGTCATGCTGACCGACGTGGCACAGGTAGTGAACGGCGTAGAAAACAACAATCAGGCCGCGTGGATGAATCAGACCCCGGCGGTCATCCTGAACGTCCAGCGGCAGCCCGGGGCCAACACCATCAGCGTAGTAAAAAGCATCAAGCAGCTATTGCCGCAGCTTCAGGCGAACCTGCCCGCGGGCATTCAGGTGACCACGCTTACCGATCTTACAACCGCGATCGAAGCATCGGTTTCCGACGTTGAATTCGAATTGCTGTTGACCGTCGGACTGGTCGTGCTGGTCATCTTCCTCTTTTTGCGAAGTCTCTATGCCACCATTATCCCGAGCGTGGCTGTGCCGCTTTCATTGGTCGGCACATTCGCGGCGATGTATATCCTCGGCTACAGTCTGGATAATTTGTCACTGATGGCGCTAACCATCTCCACCGGTTTCGTGGTGGACGATGCCATCGTGATGATCGAGAACATCTCGCGCTACATCGAAGAGGGCGAGGCGCCCATGGAAGCGGCACTCAAGGGTGCGGAACAGATTGGCTTCACCATTCTCTCGCTGACTGTTTCGCTCATTGCCGTGCTGATTCCACTGTTATTCATGGGCGATGTGGTGGGGCGCCTGTTCCGCGAGTTTGCCGT
>JBEKDY010000128.1:0-33585 GCA_050014115.1 Candidatus Sulfotelmatobacter sp.
TTGGACTTCTTCACATTTGGCCGCATGACCGACGAAATGCGCATGCGTAAGGAGCTTACGTACGACGATGCGCTGGCGATGCGTGACCTGCCGCACGTCAAAGCTGTGTCGGCAGGTTTGCGGCTCTTCCGCCCCGAACTTGGAGTTGGCACCTACGCGGTCAAGTATCAGGACAAGAAAGTGAAGAACACCATCCTCGAAGGAGACATGGCATCGGCCAAGGACGTGTTCGATTTGCCGATGGCGACCGGTCGCTGGTTCAGCGAATTTGACGACGAGCACCACTCGCCCGTGGTCGTGGTCTGCTATGAGACGCAACACGAACTGTTTGGCGATCAGGATCCGCTCGGCAAAGAGATTAACATCGAGGGGCGCTTGTTCCGGGTCATTGGAACCGTGCAAAAGATCAAGTCGGTGTTTGGAGGAGGCAAGGACCCGAACGACAATCGCGTGATCATGCCGCTCAAAACTTTTAAAACCCTGCATCCGGAAATGAAGCAGCACATTATCAGCGTCAAGGCCACTTCACACGACGATATGCCAAAGGCGATGGACGAGATTCGTGAATTGCTGCGGCGCCGGCGGAGAGTTGCGTTCGATAAGCCGGATAACTTTGCAGTAATGACCTCCGATTCGATTTCGGATGTGTGGAACCAGCTCACGGGCGCTCTGTTTGTCGGTATGTTTGCGATCTCCAGCGTGGCTCTGATCGTGGGCGGTGTGGGGGTGATGAACATCATGCTGGTCAGCGTAACCGAGAGGACGCGCGAGATTGGAGTGCGCAAAGCGATTGGCGCCCGCAAGCGCGATATCCTTCTGCAGTTCACGCTGGAAGCGATCATACTGACGGCAGTCGGAGGGATCATCGGCATCCTTGCTGGCGCCCTGGTCGTCTGGGTGATTCCCATGGTCTGGCCTTCGCTGCCAGCGCGAATGTCCATGTTTTGGGTCTCGTTTGGCTTCAGTTCCGCCGCGGGAGTCGGGCTGGTCTTCGGTATTTATCCAGCATGGAAGGCGGCGAACCTCGATCCCATCGAGGCGCTGCGGTACGAGTAGAATCGTCCCGCGCGGACCCATGGCTCAGTCCAGTTCATGATTCATTCCATCTTCAGGCTTGTCCAGGTGGTTGCGGGATTCGGCGCGATTTGCAGTTCCGCCTACTATCTTCTTTGTTTGTGGAGTGCGTCTTCGTTTTTGCGGCAGCGGCAAGCGGCTGCCCGTGATCCCTTGCGGGCGGAAGCCTTGCCACCTGTTTCCATTCTGAAGCCGCTTAAGGGCACGGACCCGGAAATCTATCAGAGTTTTCGCAGTCATTGTCTTCAGGACTATCCGGAGTACGAAATCATTTTCGGAGTCAGCGATCCCAACGATCCCGCAGTGGCCAGCGTGCGGCAGTTGAAGAACGAGTTCCCGGCACTTAGCATTCGGTTGATCGTTTGTCACAAAACTTTGGGCGCGAATGTGAAGGTCAGCAACCTGGCTCAGATGCTGGCGGAGGCGCGCTATCGGCACCTGCTGGTCAACGACAGCGACATCCGAGTGGAGGGCGACTATCTGCGCCGGGTGATGGCGCCGCTGGCGAATCCGAAGGTTGGAATGGTGACGTGCCTCTACCGGGGAGTGGCTGCCGACATGCTTGGCTCGCGGATCGAGTCGCTGGGAATCAGCACTGATTTCTGCGCGGGGGTGCTAGCGGCACGTCAACTGGAAGGCGGCCTCAAGTTCGGGTTGGGGTCTACCATGGCGTTCCGGCGCGGCGATCTGGAACAGATTGGAGGGTTCGAATCGTTTGCGGACTATCTCGCCGATGACTACGAGTTGGGCCGTCGCATTGCCGGTCTCGGCCTTGAGGTGAAGCTCTCCGACGTGGTTGTTGAAACGAATCTTCCGGCCTATCGGATACCGGAGTTTCTGTCGCATCAGTTGCGCTGGGCGCGCGGCGTCCGAGATTCGCGCAGCAGAGGCTACTTCGGTTTGGTGCTCACCTATGGCTTACTGTGGTCTTGCGTAGTAGTGGCCGCATCGCGTGGAGCGCTCTGGGCTTGGGTTTTGGCGGGAACTACTTTGTTCTTGCGCGCAGCTGTGGCTCTAGTGGTGGGCAAGAGCGTGCTGCGCGACCGGCAACTGCTTCGGCAACTCTGGCTGCTTCCGTTGCGGGATCTGATCGCGGTTGGGATCTGGATGGCGAGCCTGGCTGGCCACACTGTGAGCTGGCGAGGGGACCGGTTCGAGCTGAAGGATGGCAAACTGATCCGAGTTGTTTCTTAGCAGGAAGGTTGCGAACCGGACCCTTGCTGGTGGATAGAGTTGGCGGGCAGAGTGCTCGCCCCACACAGCCGCGGTGTTTACTTGTTCACGGGCGTCCCGGGGATCAATTCGAATCGGCCGTCGCGGTAAAGGCGGTAGCGGTGTCCGCGCCATAAGATTGTGTTCCCGAAAAATCCTGCGATCCAGAAACAGAAAGTCATCAAATCTTCGATCGGTAACAAAAGGAAGTTGATTCTGGAATGCAGCACGTGGTTAGAAACCATATAGGCCGCGAGCGCGCGAACCAAGAACGCGGCCGGCAACAGGGGCCACCACGCAGGCGCTGCTAAACAGGTAAGAATCGCCAGTGGCAACGGCATGGTGAATAGCTGTCCGACATATCCGGCGGGGCGTGAACGGCGCGTGCTGCGCGCCCAGCGCAAGCGGTGCGCTAGATTCTGCTGAAGTGAAGCACTCCCGATGTGATGCTCTACTACATAGCTGGAAAGGATGACTCCGTGTCCGGATTCTGCGGCGAATTTGCCCATCACGAAGTCTTCGGCGAGATAGTCTTTGAGTCGATCGAATCCTCCAATCGATTCCAGCGTACCGCGCCGGGCCACGATGGTAGGTCCGACGGCGAAGTGCACTCCCTCGATCATGCGGGCCACGAGGGCGCTTGCCCAAAAATGAGTGTTCATGCCCGTGGCTTCGAGGCGTGACCAAAAGCTGGGGCCAGGAACCGCGCGGTAAGGGCAGGTTGCGACTCCGAGTTTTGGATCCTGAAACTCCACGGCTGCTGTTCGCAGCAGAAGGGGCGTAACTCGAACGTCGCTGTCGCTCATCACCAGTAGATCGTGGGCGGCGGCGTGCAACATTTGATTCAGGCTGTAAACCTTTGCGTTGGGATAGGGCGGTTCGCCCGTGAACAGCAGCCGCGACGGAACGTCGGGATATTCATGTTGCAGACGGGTCGCGACTTCGACTGCCGGATCGCTCGCGTCCCGCGCTGCAAACAAGATTTCAAAAGTGGGGTAATCCTGCTCGAAAAAGGTGCGCAGGTTCGATTCCAGGTCCAGATCGAGTCCGGCAAGTGGCTTAAGAATGCTGATGGGCTCGGAGTTGAGCAACTTTGCCGACTGAATCGCCAGATAGCGCTGCGCCGCCACCATCGACAGCAGCGAGTAGACGATGGCCGCGGAAAGAATGAGGAGCAGTGTGGCGGCCAAGGATTGTATTAACAAGGCGCACATCAGGATGTGGGCGCGGACATGGCTTTTAGGATGAGCAGGTAATTATAGGGTAGGTAAGGCCTTTACCACCAAGGACACAAAGCGCCACGAAGGAAATCCCAACAAGCGAAATTGCGAAGTCGTATTACTACATCCTGATTACGACATCATGATTACGACATCATGGGTGACTGAGGTTGGTTCAACATGGAGCGGACCCTGCCGCACAGTTGCTTCAGGGTGAAGGGTTTTTGCAAGAGATTCATATCGAGATCGACAACCTTGTGGTCGGTCAGAGTTTTCCCGGCGTAGCCCGAGACGAACAACACTTTGCTTTCCGGGCGGCGGATTCGGAGTTCTTTGGCGAGTTGGCCGCCACTCATGTTGGGCATGACCACGTCGCTGACCACCAGATGGATGGTGGATCCGTAACCCTTGGCGATAGCGAGAGCGTCCAAGCCGTCTTTGGCTTCAAGCACGGTGTAGCCGCGAAGGCGCAGAAATTCAGATACGGCGCGACGCACGGCATTCTCGTCTTCCACAAGGAGGATGGTCTCCGAACCGTCCAGGGGATACTCAGCCAGGTTGGCGGGAGCTTCGAGAGAGGCTCCGCTAGCGGCTACCGAGGGCAGGTAGATCTTGAAAACAGTGCCCACTCCCGACTCGCTGTAAGCCCAGATGAAACCGCGGTTTTGTTTCACGATCCCGTAGACCGTGGCGAGTCCGAGGCCGGTGCCCTCGCCCGAAGGTTTGGTGGTATAGAACGGCTCGAAGATATGCGGCAGGTGATCCGGCGAGATACCACCGCCCGTGTCGGTCACGGAAATGAGCGTGTAGTGCCCGGTGGGAATGACGGCCTGTTTGCAATGGATGTAGTTATCGTCGAGTTGCACGTCGGAGGTTTCGATAGTGATATGTCCGCCCTGAGGCATGGCATCGCGGGCATTGGCGGCCAGGTTCAGCAGAATCTGTTCGATTTGAATGGGATCGATGCGCACACGGTTCTGGCCCGCCGGGGCGAAGGTCAATTCAATATCTTCGCCGATCAACCGGCGCAACGGCTGGGTGATTTCGGCGATCACGCGGTCGAGATCCACGACTCGCAAAGCCTGCGGCTGTTTGCGGCTGAAGGCCAGCAACTGCCGCGTTAGTTGTGTCGCGCGGCGAGCGGCAGAAAGAATTTCGTGCAGCTTGCTCTCGAGGTCGGTTCCGGGAGTGACCGAATCGAGGGCGAGTTCGGAGTAGCTGGTGATGATCGTCAGCAGGTTATTGAAATCGTGGGCTACGCCGCCAGCGAGGCGCCCAATCGAATCCATTTTTTGCGCCTGCAGCAGATGGGCTTCCAGGCGGAGACGTTCCGTGAGGTCCCGCCCGTTGGAGATAAAGTGCGTGACGGTTCCCGTCGCGTCCAGCACCGGGCTGATGCTTTGCTCCACACAAAACAGTTCGCCATTTTTCTTGCGGTTCACCAGAATACCGCGGAAAACATTGCCCGAGAGAACGGTTTTCCAAAGTTCCTGATAGACCTCAGGACCGTGTTCTCCCGATTTGAGGATACGAGGAGTTTTGCCAATGGCGTCCTGGCGCGAGTGGCCGGTAAGCGTCTCAAATGCTGGATTGACATACTGAATGATGCCTTCACGATCTGTGATCATGACGGTGTCTGCGGATTTTTCCACTGCGAGAGAAAGCTTGCGCAATGTATCGTGCGCCGATAGATTGTCCTGTTGCATGGCATGCAGTGCCAGCGCGCAGCGAATGGTGCGGACCAGGTTGACCCCATTCAATTCTGACTTCCCCATGCAATTCCATATTCCCGATCCGATGATCTCGGCAACCGTTCTTTCGTTGGCATCCTCGGCCAGGAGAATGAAGGGTACCGACGATCCTCCGTTGAGAAACTGCGAAAGCAGTTCGACCGCGGCGGCATCCTTGGTTGCATACTCGAAGAGCACAAGGCTGTAGGCTTTTCGCTGCAACATCACTTTGGCTTCGTCCAGAGAAGTGGCGTGATCCAGTTCCGCCGAGAACGTATCCTTGTTGCGGCTTAGAATCTCACGAATAAGAAAGAAGTCTTCTTCCTGGTTTCCCACCAATAAGACGGTCAGGGGCGCCGGGGAGAGCGCAGATGTTGCCACCGTCAACACTGGTGCGGCCATATTACTTTTCATCGGAAGGCGATCGCCAAAGGTTGACCTTTGGATCAGCGGGTTAGGACGAAGGTAGGAGTTCTCGCCCAAATCGGGAAGCGGTCCGATTTGGAGACGAGGAAAAGCCGAGTCCTCCTGACTCAAGTATGCAGAAACGGCCAGTGCACTCGTTTCCGGAAGGTCATCACTTTCGTTAACCAAACTCCAGGTCGGGCGTCTAACTAAGCGAACCGGGGCAAATCCCTGGATTTAAGGACTTTGCGCGGAGAATAAAGTGAGGGGAACGCCGAGAGTGAATTTTGCGTATAGGTGAATGAGGGCTGCCCCGTCCGCTCGGAGCACCAAGTGCGTGGATGTTCGTCTTCGTCATGGGGGTCGTTATGTTGAACGAGCACAAGGGAAACGGCGTGACCAGGTCTGTTCTTAATTATGGGGACGGACACGTGCAGGAAGTCGTGCGGCAGGCACATGAAGAACTGCGCCAGCTGCTGCAACAGCGTGCGGATGTAATGCGCCGCATCGGCACAGTCAAGCAAACGATAACTGGGCTGGCCAATCTTTTTGGAGATGGCGTGTTGAGCGAGGAGTTGCTGGAATTGGTGGATCGCAAGAGCAACGGGCGACAGCCCGGCTTTACCAAGGCATGCCGCAGGATTCTGATGGAGGCGGGACGGGCATTAAGCGCGCGCGATGTCTGCGACGAAATCCGCAAGAGAGTGCCGCCCATGTTGACGCGACACAAAGATCCGGTGGCCTCGGTGACCACGGTGCTCAACCGGCTGGTGGACTACGGCGAGGCGCAGGCAGTCGTGCTTAGCAACGGGCGGCGAGCCTGGTGCTGGATTGCCGATGCTGCTGCACCGATGAATGAAAGCAACATCGCCGACCCGGTAGCGACATTGGGGTGAGTGATTTGAATTGATTTGCAGTTAGAAAGGCACGCTCGCGGTTTGCGCCGCGAGCTTTTTTGCGTCGTCTAGTCTCCTGCCGGCTGTTTTCAAGAATCCCCGCGTTCGATTTCCATTATCGTCGGGCTGTCGGCTTCTGGCGCGGGTTTCGGAGAGGGATCCTGATCGCCCTTCTCGGGTACTTCGGTAACTCGAACCTGTAACCCTACAGATATATCCTAGGTTTGACTCACTCCGGATTGCGCCTGGGAAATGTGAAAGGCGTGTTGGGAACGAGGCTGGAAAAGCAATGTCCACAAAGATCGGTCACTTCGAGATTTTAAGCGAGCTCGCGAAATCCGCGACCGGGGCGGTTTACAAGGCCAATGACCCGGAGAGCGGACAAACGGTTGCGCTGAAGGCAATTCAATTAAGCGCCTTCGGAGAAAAAGCGGCAGCCCTCCAACAAGCCTTGACGGAAGAAGCGGAAAGCACCAAGAGCCTCACGAGTTCGAACATCACACCTATTTTCGGCGCGGGCGAGATGGAGGGCCAGTTCTGCATCGCCATGGAATATGTGCAGGGCAATAGCATCGCAACCATGCTTGCCCGAAAAGAAGGATTCTCCATCTGGGACCTGCTCGATATCGGCAGGCAGGTGTGCAGCGGCCTGGATCAAGCGCATGCCGCCGGTGTCCATCACCACAGCCTTGAACCCGCCAAGATTATGTGCGCCTGGGATGGCAGCATCAAGATTCTGAGCATGGGCGCCTCCAGCGTCGGAAAGTTCGTCTCGGACATGCCAGGAGATACGCCCTCGATTTTGCACTACATGTCGCCCGAGCAGGTATTGGGCGACAAGATCGATGGCCGGTCCAACCTGTTCAGCCTGGGCGCAATGTTCTACGAGATGGTGACAGATCGCAAAGCGTTTGAGGGTGTGGATGTGGAGTCCGTTCGCCAGCGCATTCTGGACAGCACCCCGATAGCTCCTGTGAAGGTGAATGCGAAACTGCATCCGCTGCTCAGTGACCTCATCATGAAGGCGCTGTCAAAGGATCCTGCGGAACGTTATCAAAATGGCAGGGAGTTGCTGGACAGTCTGGAAAAATGTAAGGAATCGAAGCCACAGGCGGCGAACAAGCTCGCGCCAAAACCCATGGCTGCGGTGGTGAAACCACCGGCAGCAAAGGTTGTCTCACAAGCTCCAGCCCCCGCGGCTCCGGCACGTGCGGTAGCACCCGCGGCCCCGCGTGTTGCTCCGTCTGTCGCGAAGCCGGCTGAGAAATTTGTTGTGCCTTCGGCACCCACTCCTCGGGTTCAGGTTAAGCGGCAAGAACCGGTTTCGACTCCGGCTCAGGTGAAGTCATCTCCTGCGCCGAAGGCAGCTGCGGCAGCGGCGGCAGGATGGGGAACGAGTTCCGCGGGGGGTTCGACGGTGCCGGGATTCGATACATCGAGCGAGTCGACGGCGTCCGAGCCAGCGCCAAGTTTTGCGGCTGCAGAGCAGGAGTCGCCTTACATGTCGTCGGCTGTCGCCGAGCCTCCTGCGTATGAGCCGCCGAAGCTTGCCGTTGATCCGATGATGGCCGAAGAAGCGCCGGCTCATCAGTCAACCGCCACCAGCTTCTCCGAGATTTCCGAATTGCCTCCGCTCAAGGAAGTGGTTATTAAGCCTGAGGCACCGCCGCCGCCACCGTCGGTTCCCATGGAAGCCCCGGTCCATACCCAGTTCGAAGGTCACGTGGATGAGGAAGAAAAGCCGAGGGTAAATCCGCGTGAAGTTGCGCAAAAGGCCATCAAAGAGGTCAAGAACGTCCCTCCACAGTTGATGCTTTACTCGATTCTCGGTGCGGTAGCTCTGATTCTGATTGTCACCATCTGGCTCTGGTCGCGCATTGGCAGCGGGGATGACGATTCCGGATCCGCTCGCCCTGCTACCCCGGTAACCGAAACCCAGTCTGCACCCGCCCAGCCGGAACCTGTGGCGCAAAGTGCGCCCCAGAGCGCGCCGCAAAGCGCGCCAGAAACTCATGCGGCTGTTGTAGCGCCGCGGGCCCGAGCCGCAGAGTCTGAGCCTGAGACGCCGCGCTCGGCCAAAAGTCGAAACAGCAAGAAGAAGGTCGCGGCTCCAGTCGTCGTGCCCGGCCAGATAACAACTGTGGATTCCACTCCGCAAGGGGCGCAGGTGCAACTCGATGGCGCAACTGATCCGACGTGGGTGACCCCGTTATCGGTGTCCAGCTTGGATCCGGGGCCGCACTCGATTACGGTGAGCAAGGGCGGGTACGTCACCGATTCACGCACTGTAAAGGTAGTTTCGGGCAGCAAGTCTTCGGTGGTCATCCATCTCAATCAGTTGTCGGCAACGCTTTCCGTGACTAGCAATCCTCCCGGCGCCAACATTTATGTTGACGGCAGGGACATGGGCAAAGTGACGCCCGCGCAAGTGAGCGTGGATAAAGGCCAGCACGTAGTGCTGATTCGCAAAGCGGGATACATTGATGAAACTGCGTCGGCGCAATTTGCTTTAGGACAGACCGTGGCATTGTCACCGACTTTACGCGCCATGGGGAACGTAGACAACATCCGGACCGTGGGGAAAATGAAAAAGCTGTTTGGCGGAAACAGCGGCCAACCGGGTCAGGGAACGCTCAGCATTCGAACACAGCCAAAGGGAGCCCAAGTTGCGGTGAACCAGCACATGCTCGACAAGGGGTCTCCGGTTGAGGTGATGCTCGATCCCGGAAATTATGTGATCGATATTACCCTGAGCGGGTACGCTCCCATCAGCAAGGTGGTTACCGTGGATAAGGGCGGCAAAGCTGTGTTAGACGAGACCATGCAGCCACAATAACTGCGCGGGGAATCCCTGGCATCTCTCGCGTTCGGTTTCTTGATTTTCGTCACGCCCGAATTTTTCCCGAGTACACTGCCATTCCTACGACCGCGTCGACCCCCATCGCGTCGAGCGTGTCGATTTCCTGTTGTGTGGTGATTCCTCCGGCGACAACCAGGTGGCGGGTGGTGGCGCTCTGCAGGGCTTGAATCGGTTCCATGGGCATGCCGCGCATTAGCCCTTCCGTTTCAATGTTGGTGTAGAGAAACGTTCCGCAAAAAGGTTCCAGTGCGCGCACCATGTCGAGCGACGTTACATCGGTCTGTTTGCGCCACCCGTCGACGGCGACTCGTCCTTTTCTGGAATCGATGGCGAAGACTAGCGGCGCCGTGCCGAAGGCCTCTGCCAGGCCGCGTGCGGTCTGTGCGTCAATCTCTCCGTGCTTCAGTAACGCCGAGCCAAGGATCACTTTGTGCGCACCGGCATGAAGAAGATCCCGCGCGGCGTCGAGGTCGCGAATGCCGCCTCCGACTTGGCAATTCAGCCGCTGCAGAATCGGCTGCATCAGGGCGCGGTTGTCGCCCGTACCGCGGGCCGCATCCAGATCGATAAGCTGCACCAGCGGATATTTCGAAAAGCGCTCGATCCAATACTCAAAATCGGAGAACTCCAACTTCTTTTCTTCGCCCTGCGCGAGTTGGACAATCTTGCCTCCCATCAAGTCGATCGAAGGAATCAGCATGGCCACCTCACGGGCACGTTCGCTGCGTGCAGTTCGCGCTTCAGGTGCTCGATGCTCTCGATGTGAAAGTGGAAGATGGAAGCGGCGAGGGCCGCGTCAGCCTGCCCTTCGCGGAAAACGTCCACAAAATGGCTCACCGAACCCGCTCCGCCGGAGGCAATAACAGGAATGGAGACCGCTTGCGTTACAGCGCGAACCAATTCACAGTCGAAGCCGGCGCGAGTTCCGTCCCGGTCCATCGAAGTCAGCAGGATCTCGCCAGCGCCGCGAGATTCGGACTCGCGCGCCCACTGAATTACGTCGCGCCCGGTGGGCACCCGTCCTCCATTCACGAACACTTCGAAACCCGAATTTCGTCGTTTCGCATCGATCGCAACCACGACGGCTTGCGAGCCGAACCGCATGGCAATCTCGGTGATCAGTTCCGGCTGGCGTACAGCTGCTGAATTGATTGCAATCTTGTCCGCGCCAGCATCGAAGACAGCGGCGCCGTCGGCAATTGTGCGGATACCTCCACCGACGGTGAGCGGCACGAACAAAGTGCGAGCAGTGCGAGAAACCGCATCCAGCATGGTTTGCCGGTCATCGCTGGTCGCCGTGATATCGAGCAGGACAATTTCATCCGCCCCGTCGCGGGCATGAGCGTCTGCGCATTCCGCGGGATCGCCCGCGTCACGAAGATTCTTGAACTTGACTCCTTTCACCACGCGCCCTCCGGTGACGTCGAGACAGGCGATGATGCGCTTGGTCAGCACTCAGACCTCACAAAAAGCCTTAAGAATGAGAAGTCCTGCCGCGCCCGACTTCTCGGGGTGAAACTGCACTCCGAAAATGTTGGCCCGCTCGACGGCGGCAGAAAACGGCAGACCGTAATCGGTGGTCGCAGAGGTTGCGTGGGTCACGGGCGCATAAAAGGAATGCGTGAAGTACACGAAGGGATCCGAAGGCAGATGGCAAAGCAACCTGGATCTCTCATGCCCTGATTTCCCGGGTCCAGATTCTCTATCCTTGGAATGCTCGGACTCGGACGCTCCGGAAAGTGAAAGACTGTTCCAGCCAACATGCGGCGACTTCACTTTTGCGGGAAATTGCCGGCATCGCCCAGGAAATAAGCCTGCCCCCGCAAGATCAGGAGCTTCTTCGCTGCCGTCGAACAGCCACTGCAAACCCAGACAGATCCCGAGAAACGGTTTGCCGGAAGCAATGCTTTTCAACAAGGAATCTCGCAGGCCCGACTCGTTCAGCGCTGATAAGGCGGAAAAGTGGCCGACGCCAGGCAGCACAATCCTGTCGGCGGCGTCGATGATCGAGGACTGGCCAGCGATTGTGGCCTCCGCGCCAATATGATCGAACGCTTTCCGTACCGAACTTAAATTGCCCGCGCCGTAGTCGACAATCGCGATCATAGAAGTCCCTTGGTGCTGGGCAACATGCGGCCTAACTGCTTGTCGCGGGAACAAGCTACGCGCAGCGCACGTGCAAAGGCCTTGAAAAGTGCCTCAATCTTGTGATGGCTGGAACGGCCGTAGAGCACGCGCACATGAATGTTGGCGCGAGCGCCCCGCGCAAAGCCTTCGAAGAAATCGTGCACGAGTTCCGTTTGCAGATCACCCACGCGAGAAGCGCGGACTTTCGCCTCCACGACCGCCACTGCACGTCCGCCGAAGTCTACCGCGGCGAGTCCGAGGGTCTCGTCCATGGGCATCAGGAAATAGCCCGCCCTCAGAATGCCGCGCCGGTCGCCCAGTGCGCGGTCAAAGACCTCGCCGAGCGCAATGCCCACGTCTTCCACGGTGTGGTGCTGGTCCACGTCCAGGTCTCCGCATGCGGCGAGCTTTAGATCGAAACCGCCATGCCGCGCGAAGAGTTCCACCATGTGATCAAGAAAACGGATCCCAGTTGAGACTTTGTATCTTCCACGGCCCTCGATGGTGAGATCAATGCGAATCTCAGTTTCCGCGGTCTTGCGATGGATGCTGGCTCGTCTCAAGCGCGTACCTCTCGACGCAGACCGAGGTCTTCGACTACGCTGCGCAGCGTTGCGATCAGAATTTGAGTTTGCTTATCCGATCCCACCGTGAGGCGGACGGAGCCTTCGCAGCCCGGGTCCGAATCGCGATCGCGTACCAGGATTCCTTTTTCCCGCAGAGAGCGCACGAATTCCTTGTGCAGCGGGCCGACACGCAACAGCACAAAATTGCCACGGCTGGGCCAATAATGGAGCCCTAGCGTGCCGAGTTCCTGCTCCAATAAGGAGCGGTTGCGGCGCACTTCTGCGGCGTATTGCTCGACGTAAGCCGTATCTTGAAGGGCCTCGGGCAGAACTGCCAGAGCAACTGCATTGACGTTGTAAGGTGACGCAACCCGGCGCACCATCGCCATCTGTGTCGCCTCTCCCACGAGCACGCCAATCCGCAGTCCGGCCAAGCCATAAGCCTTCGAAAAAGTGCGCGCCACAAAAACATTGGACGGACGTGCTGAACGAGTGAGCAACGTCTCACCGTGGAATTCAAAATAGGCTTCGTCGACAAGGAGCGCGGCTTGCGGAGCTGCGTCTGCAATTTGAAGCAATAATTTTTCCGAGACCGCAGCCCCGGTTGGATTATTCGGATTCGCAACTGCGATCAGCCGGGTGTGGGGACTGATCTTCGCGAGCAATTCCGTCCCGGGAAAAGTAAAATCCTGGCCGCTGCGGACTTCGACGACCTGGGCGCCCTCGGCCAGCGCAAAAAGTGAATACATCGCGAACGTAGGCACTACGACGACCGCTTCATCTCCCGCTTCGAGGTACGTCGAACAGAGCAGATGAATCGCTTCATCCACGCCGTTGGTGAGCAGGAGTTGCGCAGCGTTCAGTCCCAGAAAGCGCGCTACTTCGCGTTCGGCCGGTTCGCGGTCCGGGTAGCGAGCCAGAGCCTCCGCATCGAGCGTGCGCATACGTGCCAAGACAAGCGGCGAGCAGCCGACTGTGTTTTCGTTGAAATCAAGCCGCAGTCCCTGCCTCCCAGCAAGAGGCGGATGGTAGGTCTGAAGTTTCTGGACGGCCACGCGCGCTTCAAGCATGGACGCACCTCGTCCTTAGCGATTCGGCGTGTCCGAGCAAGCCTTCCGCCTCGGCAAGAGCAATCGCCGCAGGCGCGACTTGCCGAATGCCTTTCTGATCGACGCTCTGGCAGGCGATGACCTGAACAAAGTCAAGCACACTGAGCCCCCCCCGCACGCGAGCCATGCCGCCGGTCGGTAGCACATGGTTTGGCCCCGAGATATAGTCACCCGCGGCTTGAGGCGAGAACTCACTCAGAAAAACCGAACCCGCATTGTGTACGGCGGGAGCGAGTGCAGCCGGCAGCGTGAGGTGTTCCGGCGCGATGCGGCTGACGATCTCCATGGCCTCGTCCAGCGAGGCCACGAGCAGAATTGCACCTCGGCGAGTCAGCGACTTTCGTGCAATCGGGTTTATCTGCATTCGGGTCTGCACTTCCTTCTGTACTTTCTTCGCGAGTTCGCGACCAGGAGTAACGAAAACGCAAAGCGCATCGGGATCATGCTCAGCCTGTGCCACCAGGTCGGAGGCAATCCATGATGGATCTCCGTTCTCGCTGATTACGACTGCTTCCGTGGGCCCCGCAAGAAACTCGATCGCACAGTCGAACGCGACGCACTTTTTCGCCGCCGTCACGAAGCGATTCCCGGGGCCGACGATTTTTGTCACGCGAGCAACGCTCTCTGTCCCATAGGCGAGCGCGGCGATGGCTTGTGCACCGCCAACACGGTAAACCTCGGACAGATTCAGGAAGCCTGCCGCCGCCAGCGTAACCATGGCTGGCTTCGGCGAGACAACCCGGATCCGCCGAACGCCCGCAACCTGCGCCGGGATTACAGTCATCAGCAAAGTGGAAGGCAGGGGATAACGGCCGCCGGGAACGTAGCAGCCCACGGATTCCAACGGGCGGACTAGTTGGCCAACGCATACTCCGGGTTGGATTTCGCGTTGCCATTCCTGCGGCTTCTGCCATTCGCAATAGCGGCGAATGTTGGCAGCAGCCTGACGGATAGCTTCTTGCAATTCCGGACTCGTCTGCTGCCATGCCTGCTGCAACTCTTGTTCGGGAACTCGCAGCGGCTCGTTCTTGCCCAAACTGTCCCACCGCGTGGAGTAGCGGCGCAAGGCGCGGTCTCCGTTTTTGCGAACGTCATTCACGATGCGCCGCACCGCAGGTTCCACGTCCGCGAAGTCGGTCGCCGCACGCTGCTCCAGGGCGCGCACGAAACGGTTTCGACGGCTCCCTTCGAGTATGCGCATCACATCACCACCTTGTTCAGCGGATACTCAACGATCCCCTGTGCGTTGGCGTGCTTCAGCTTGGGGATTAAAGTCCAGGCCGTTTGCTCTTCGATGATCGTGTTGACCGCGACCCATTCGCCGTCGGCTAAAGGCGCGACTGTCGGGTTCTTGAGGGCTGGGAGCAGGCTTAGCACTGCCGCCAAATCGGGCTTGCGCACATTCAGCATCAAGCCCACTCGCCCGTGCGCCGCCATGGCGCCACAAAGCATCACGGCGAGATTCTCGATTTTTTGCCTTCGTTCGCGGTCGGCCCACGCGGACTTGTTGGTGATGAGCTGCGTGTTGGACTCGAGCACGGTCTCGATGATCCGGAGATGATTGGCGCGCAGCGAACTGCCAGTCTCCGTGACTTCGACAATGGCGTCCGCCAGCAACGGCGGCTTGACTTCGGTCGCGCCCCAGGAAAACTCAACTCGCACTCCGACATTCCGGCTCGCGAAGTAATTCCGCGTGAAGCTCACCAGTTCGGTCGCGACGATGCGGCCCTCAAGGTCTTCGGGTCTGTGAAACGCCGAATCTTCCGGAACCGCCAGCACCCACTTCACTGTTCCCATGCTCTGCTTGGCATAGATCAAGTCAGTAA
Source organism: Candidatus Sulfotelmatobacter sp. (assembly GCA_050014115.1). GTDB lineage: Bacteria > Acidobacteriota > Terriglobia > Terriglobales > Acidobacteriaceae > Sulfotelmatobacter. The sequence continues at coordinate 15,026 of JBEKDY010000128.1, forward strand.
CGGCGACCACTTCGAGGCCGCTTTCGAGCACCCAGTCGAGGCCTGTCAGTCCGGCGTCGAGCGCACCATGTTCAACATAGCGCGCCATCTCCTGCGCGCGGATGAGCAGGCATTCAATCTCGGGATCGTCGGTAGCTGCGAAATAAGATCGTGCGTTGGTATAAACCCGCAGGCCCGCGCGTGTGAACAAACTCAGCGTCGCTTCCTGCAGACTGCCTTTCGGGATGCCGAGACGGAGTTTCATGATTGCGCCTCTGCTGGTGAAGTTGCCATCTCCGCGCGCAGTGGTAATTCTTCGGTGAAGCAGGATCGTGTTCCTGTGTGGCAGACTTTGCCTTCTCCCATTACGCGAACCTTGAACAGCAGCGTGTCCCGGTCGCAATCGGTCCGCGCATCAACGACGTGAAGAAAGTTTCCCGAGGTCTCTCCTTTGGTCCACAGGGCTTTTCGAGTGCGGCTGTAAAAAGTGACCAATCCGGTGCGCAGAGTGGCGTCGAGGGCTTCTTGATTCTGGAATCCGACCATCAGAAGCTCTCCGGATGCTGCGTCCTGCACGACAGCGGGTACCAGCCCTTGCATTTTGTCGAAATCAATTTTCATCAAGCTCTCCTGCCTCAAAACGCGGTTCACATGAGGCTGCAAATGCTTAGCAAAACAAAAAGCCCGCTGATGCGAAGTTCGCGTCAGCGGGCTCGGATTTTATAAGTGCTAAGTTCTATCCGCGCTTCTTCGCCGACACGCTCGTCGCATGATGATGGTGGTGATGGCGATGGGTCAGCGGAGTCATTACAAGCAGATGCTAGGGGACAGAGGCGCGAGTGTCAATCGCTTTCTCTCGTCTCGGGTTGGGGTCGCACTGCGCATCCCTCGCGATGGACACCCAGCAACTGTTGCAGCCGATAAGTGCCTGATTCCACAGGGGAAGCACGTGCCAGTAAATCGCCGTTCGATTTTTGTGATGCTTTCGATCAAAAATATTCATCCAAGCCGTTACGTTAGTTCGTTGACGGTTACAGAGTCGGCGGCCTAGAATGCAGATGGTCATGTCTACCAGCCAGAATCTTCGCCAGATGTGTATGTGCATTTGTTGTTGTTGCGCATGCGTGCGTTCTGGCGCGGGGAGGCTGCGGACCTAAGAGTTTCTTCTTAATACCGGCACTTATCACCCACCGCCAGAGCAATCGGGCGGTGGGTTTTTTATTGGTGGCCATTTTCTATGACAAATACAGCAGCAGTGAAGGAAACGAAAGCCCAGCGCGTAGAGCGCCTGAAGCGGGCGAAGAATCCCTGGGAAGGGTTGGAGGAGATTCGCAGTTTTGCGCGCAACGGCTTCGATGCGATACCTCCAGAATGGATCGGCACATATTTTCGCTGGTGGGGCGTGTACACGCAGGGAGACGGAGCGGGTGTAACCGGCGGCCAGAACGGCGAGGGGAAAGCCCTGCCACGCTTTATGGTGCGGATTCGCATCCCCAACGGCCAGTTGCGCTCGCAACAGCTTCGCACGATCGCCGATCTTACTCACCGCTACGCGAAAGGGATTGCCGATATTACGGTTCGGCAAAATATCCAACTACACTGGGTCACGATCGAAGCGCTTCCCGAACTGCTCGAAGAACTCTGGAAGGTTGACCTCAACACGGTCGGCGCCTGCGGCGATGTCACGCGCAATGTGACTGGCTGCCCGGTTGCAGGATTCGACGCGGACGAAATCTGCGACGCGTCTCCGCTCGCGATCGAAGCGTCGCGCATGCTTGCGGGCAATGCTGAGTTCTACAATCTGCCCCGTAAATTCAAGATTTCAATCACCGGATGCAAAGTGTGGTGCCCGTATCCAGAGATCAATGATGTTGGCCTGACGGCGAATACTCGAATCGTCGGCGGAAAACCGGAAGTCGGTTTCTCGTTGCGCGTGGCTGGGGGACTCTCCGCGGAGCCTCACTTGGGGGAGCGCCTCAACGCATTTGTTCGGTGGAATCAGGTTCTGCCTGTGATCCGTGGAATTGCCGAGCTGTTCCGCGACTCGGATGTGCTGCGCGAACATCGTGAGCGCGCGCGTCTGAAGTTCCTGTTCCTGCGCCACGGATGGACCGCGGAAGCCTTCCTGAAAGATCTGGAACGCCGGATCGGCTTTCAGCTTGATCCTGCTGAAACGGAGCAGGCGCCCGCTGACGTTTACCGCGATCACATCGGTATTCATCCGCAACGGCAAGCGGGCTACTGCTATGTGGGAGCGAGCGTTTTGGGTGGCCGCATTACATCTGACCAGATGCGTGCTGCGGCTGATCTCGCTGAGCGCTTTGCTGGCGGTGAACTGCGCACCACCAACATGCAGAATCTGATTGTGGTGAATGTTCCCGTTCTTAACGCAAGCGTCCTGGCTCAGGAGTTAGAAGCTATTGGGCTGCGTGTCGACGCTTCTGTCTTTGCGCGTGGAACAATCGCCTGCAGCGGCACAGAGTTCTGCAAGCTGGCGATCACTGAAACGAAGAGTTTCTCGCGCTGGCTGATGGATGAACTGGACGAACGTTTGCCCGGCTTCGACCAGCACTTAAAGCTGCATGTGACCGGGTGTCCCAACAGTTGCGGCCAACACTGGATTGCCGACATTGGCATTGAGGGAAAGAAGATCAAGGTACAAGACCGCCTGGTTGACGCCTATTACTTCTGTGTGGGCGGCGCGCTGGGATTGCATCAAGCCACGGCTCGCCCCATCGGATACCGCTGCCCGGCGACCGCGGTTCCAGAGGCGATTGAGCGCCTGCTGAGGCAATATCTTGCGGAGCGCGGAGACGGAGAAAATCTGCGCCAGTTCTTCGCGCGGCACAGTGATGCGGAATTACGTCAGTGTCTGGCGGGAGAACTTGTGGAAATGGTGGCCCGCGACGTTCCGGCCGGGCTCGTTCCGCAAAGTGTTGAACTCTGACCGATGGCAGTGGAGGCGACTTAAAAGCTCGGGCAAAAGGCCTGGGTTAGAAACTGGGTGAAAACAAAATGAGCAGCTTGTTTCCGATGTTCCTGAAGCTCGCAGACCGGCAGGTCCTGGTGGTCGGTGCGGGTAAGGTTGGCGAGGGAAAAATTGCTGGAATTCTCGACACCGGCGCTCGCATTCGCGTGGTCGCCCGCGAAGCCACCGATGCCGTCCGCGACTGGGCGCGCGCCGGCCTGATTGAGTTGGAGCTGTGTTCTTTCTCCGCCCAGGATCTCGACGGCGCGTTTGTTGCAATCGTCGCGACCGCGTCGCGGGACCTGAACGAGTTTATCTACCGGGAAGCTCAGTCGCGGGGAGTTCTCTGTAATGTGGTGGATGTCCCGGAGTTTTGCGATTTCTTTTATCCCGCCGTGGTTCGGCGCGGCGATTTACAAATCGCCATTTCAACTTCCGGTCAGAGCCCGTCACTGGCACAGAAACTTCGCCAGCAACTCGAACAACAATTTGGACCGGGATACGCCTCCTGGGTGGCGGAGCTCGGCGAGACCAGAAGGCTGGTGCAGGCCAGCGATCTTGCTCCCGAGCGTAAGCGCGAGTTGTTGCATTCGCTGGCGAGCGGGGATGCGCTGGAAGCGGCGCTGGCCGAAAGTCAAGCTCTGGTTGCAACCAAAGGAGAGAGCGCATGAAGGGAAGAGTTTATTTAGTGGGCGCAGGGCCGGGAGATCCGGAGTTGCTCACGCTGAAGGCGCTGCGTCTGCTGCGAACTGCCGATGCGGTGTTGCACGACGACTTGGTGGCGCCTGAGATCCTGAAGTTTGTTTCGCCGGCAGCGCAGCTTCACAACGTAGGCAAACGCAGCGGCCAGAAAAAGGTCAGGCAAGAGGAAATTAATTTTCTGTTGGTCGAGTTAGCCGCTTCGGGACTGCAGGTGGTTCGGTTGAAGAGCGGCGATCCGCTGATCTTTGGACGCGCCGGCGAAGAGATTGTCGCGCTGCGCAATGCTGGTATTCCTTGCGAAATTGTTCCCGGCGTGACGTCGGCTCTGGGCGCGGCCGCAGCCGCGCAGATCCCGCTCACTCATCGCGCAGCTTCGCATGCTCTGGTGTTGATCACCGGGCATCAGGCCTTTGACACCAATCCGGCGGATTGGAGCAAGCTCGTGAGCAGCGGCGCTACGCTTGCGATCTACATGCCCGGAAAGGATTACTCACAGGTCGCGAATCGGCTAATGTCTGCGGAGCTTGATCGCGGGACGCCGTGCGCAATTATTTCCCGCGCTACGACCGAGCATCAGCAAGTTTATCGCACAACCATAGCTGATCTGCCGCACGCTCCTCGGCTGGCGTCGCCCACCCTGCTGGTGGTGGGCGAAGTCGTCCGGCTTGCCGATCCCGCGGTTCTGTTAGAGCAATCCGCCATAGCAGATCTGGCGTCTTGCAATGGGTTCCCGGGGGCAGATGTTTTCTCTGAATCCACGAACCTGAGGACCGACGAGGAGTCAATCCCGTGAAAGAGCAGATAGCAGAGTTGCAATTAAAAGCGGCGGCCTGGGGTCCCGACCAGACTCTCGCATGGGCATTCGAGACATTCGGCAGCCGGGTGGCGATCTCATCGGCGTTTGGCGTCGAAGGCATGGTGTTGATCGATCTGGCTTCGCGCGTGCACAAAGACTTTCGCCTTTTCACAGTGGATACCGAATTCCTATTTCCTGAGACCTACGCTCTGCTGGACAAGATCGAGCAGCGGTACGGTATCGCGGTCGAGAAGGTGTATTCGCTGTTCTCCCCGGAAGAGCAGGAACGCGCTCATGGCGCTGCGCTTTGGAGTCGCGATCCCGACCAGTGCTGCAATCTGCGTAAGGTCGAGCCCCTGCGACGCAAGCTGAACGAACTGGATGCGTGGATCACGAGCATTCGCCGTGATCAGACGGCGGCGCGGGCGGGCGCCAGCAAAATCGAGTGGGACGACAAGTTCGGTCTAGTGAAAATCAACCCCATCGTCGACTGGACGTCAAAGCAAGTCTGGCGCTACATCCAGCAGCACGAAGTGCCTTACAACGCGCTGCATGACCAGAGCTATCCCAGCATTGGCTGCACGCATTGCACTAGCCCGGTGAGACCTGGGGAAGATCCGCGTGCCGGCCGCTGGCCGGGATTTGCGAAGACCGAATGCGGTCTTCACGTCATCGCACCAGCGTCAGCTTCGCCGGCAAACGAGGCGTGATTCGCATTCAGTTCTGAAGATGCTTGAACGTCGAGGGACAGCGGCCCATCGAGCATCTAACCAGCTGCCCTGATTCTGCTCATGACTTTACCGTCTTCGACGCTGCGTCCCAAGTCACTGGCTTCTTGCGGAAATAAGACTCGTTCGCCATGTGACACGCGATGGCGGCGTGATTGCCAAAAACTGCATCCTCGACCACCGGCTTGCGGGACTTTACCGACTGGAAGAAATTATGCAAATGTGGACGCATGTCATCCCAGTCGTGGCCGTGGTAGACGGTGTCGGCGTGTATCGGTTCTTTTCCCAGTGGAGGGTCATGTTCCGCGTGCCATTGCTTGAAGTATTCGTCTCTTAGTTTGGCAGGGAATGAATTTGCGTAGTAACTCGGGTCCAGATCGACTCCGGCCTGAGGCGACTGGCGAAGATCGAATTCGCCGGCGTCGAGAATTCCCTTCGGCCCCATAAATCGCGCGAGTTCCGGAGTTTCCGTTCCTAGTCCCAGACGAACGTAAACCGGTACGCCGTGATAGTCGAACAGCACCACATGCAGATCGGGCATGTCGCGGCCGTCAGGCCAGCGGAAGATGCCGCCCATGGCCGTCGCCGAGCGTGGCGCTTCATTCCATCCCAGCGTTACCAACATGCCGCTGATCAAGTGGACCATGAGATCGCCAGCTACGCCTGTGCCGTAGTTCCGCCAGCAGCGCCAGCGCGCGAAGTGCAACTTGTTGAACTCAATCTTGGGTGCATCGTTGAGCCAGGTATCCCAGTCGAGAGTCGCCGGTGAAAGATCGGGGGGCGGCGGATACTCCCACGCGCCAGTGGGATCGTTGCGGCCCAGCGTGAGCTCGATCATCGAGACCTCGCCAATCGCGATTGTTTTTCTGAGCCGCCTCAACCATAGCGAATCCGTCGGCTACGGTGTGCGACATCGGCTTCTCGCAATAGATATCCTTGCCCGCGTTACAGGCATCCACGACCACGCGCCTATGCCAATGATCGGGGACGGCGGCCACGATGCAGTCAATATCTTTACGGTCCAGTAGTTCCTGATAATGGCGTGTCGTGGGCAGACTCGTATTGCCCGTGATTTCCTTAGCCAGCGTGTGGCGGCCGTCGTACAAGTCAGCTGCCGCTACGCATTCAACTCCAGGAATCGTGATTGCACCGCTGAGTAGACCGGAACCCTGCATCCCGACGCCAATCATTCCGAAACGAACGCGGTCGCTCGCCGCCACGGCCTGCGACAAGCCAGCGAGTGGATGCGCGTTAAGCAGTACGGTCTTGGAAAGCAGTGCGCTTCCGGCAACGGCGGCAGTTCCGCCTTGCAAGAAACTTCTTTGAAAAATACGATGTCGTTGTCGCTGTGATTCTGCAAGCCCATGTAGCCGAAATTCGGCCGCGGCCCACGTTGCGGCTCGAAGTCGAACTTCCTATCCGGCACGGAATCGCCATCGCGATAGTCCGTGATCTTGACGCCGTTGAGCGTTACGACCGTGTGTGAGCCGTCGAGCGTGATCTCCATCGTGTTCCACTCGGGGCCAGGCTTCCACGCTTTGGCGAGGGGCTTAGTCAGCGAGTAGAGCATGCCCGTGGAATGATATTCATCCTCACTTGGGTCCGACCTTTCCGGATGATTGTCGATCTGCACTTCGAAGCCGTAGTGGACGGGCATCCATTCTTCGCGAGGTTCCAGCGGAATGCGAATGAAGACTCCAGAGTTGTCGTTTTCGTCGCGCATCCTGTAGACGACATGTATGACACAGTCGCCGATCTTCCCGCCAGTCCAGTAGAGAAGCCCCATACCTCCATGAGTGCGGATCAAGCCGTTTTCCACTGTATCTCCGCCTGGACCAACGTGTTTCCATCCAGTCAGATCCTTGCCGTTGAAAAGTTGTCGCCACTGGTTGGGATCTCCTGCGCAAGCATTGCGATCTTCATCGGCGGCAAAACCGGATGCAGCAAAACAAAAGAGCAGGAATATGGAGACCATTATGCATTTCAGCATCGGAACCTCCTGAAAGCTTCTTTGCTATCTTGAGAGCCACACTAATCTACTCGTACCTGGGGCCGCGAGGCAATGGGAGGCAAGCAGAAACTGTCACCGGGATGCGCTTCAGGCCAGACCGCCGCCGTCGACCACCAAGCACGCCCCGGTGATCCAGTTCGACATGTCGCTTGCAAGGAACAGAACCGCCATTGCGACATCTTCGGGCCTTCCGATGCGCCGCAACGGGCGATCAGCGGCTTCTTTCATAAAGTTGCGTGGCTCGTTGCCAAGCTGCGCGCATTCGCTCCTTAACATCGGCGTGTCCACGTCGCCGGGACAAACGCAGTTCACGCGGATGTTGTCCTTGCCGTGGTCGATCGCCATCGAGTGTGTCAGGTTGAGAACCCCGGCTTTGGCGGCGCAGTAGGCAGCGGCCTTCGGTCCGCCTTTCAGTGACCATCCCGAGCCCGTGTTAATGATCCGGCCACCGCCATTACGGGTCATGTGAGGAATTACTTGTCGGGAGAGCAAATAAACGCTCTTCAGGGTGACGTCCAGAACTAGAGCCCACTCTTCTTCGCGAAGTTCCGTGACGCTCTTGCGAATAATGATACCTGCGTTGTTGCAGAGAATGCTGATCTTGCCGAAGGTCCCGAGCGTGGTTCGCACCGCGCGGGCGCAGTCTTCCGCGGAACGCACATCGCAACGAACGAAGATAGCCTTTCCGTTCTGTCTGCAAATCTCCGAGACAGCTTCGGCTCCGAGCTGGTCATTGAGGTCCAGAACGGCAACAGCCGCTCCCATCTGCGCCAGCAAGAGCGCGATCCCGCGTCCAATGCCGGACGCGGCGCCGGTCACCATTGCGACCTGACCATCCAACGACAGCAACTGCTCCGCTTTCTGGGCGATTGTCATTGTCGTAGCGGGATATAAGTGCTTGCGTCGAGTGCCTTTTCCGCTGCCGCCAGCGTGAAGTCCACGTCCTCGTCGTTGTGCGCGAGCGTGACAATTGAATGCAGCGTTGCCGAGGGTGTTGCGTAAATTCCGAACTCGAATAGTTTGAAGACGAACTCCTGGTACGCTTTTCTGTCCACATGCTGGCAGAACTCGCGATAATCCCCGATCGCGGGACGCTCGGTAAACATGATTTGAAACATCGGTCCTACGCGCTGCACTATCGCAGGAGTCTTTTTCCGCTGGAAGAGATCGGTGAGTCCGCCGCAGAGGCGGTCGGCGATTTTCCACCCGTGCGCGAAGGCCGCGCAATTATTTTCCGTGAGCTTGCGCAAGCTGGCACGCGCCGCATGCATCCCGATGCGCGAACCGTTGTGCGTGCCGTAGTGCAGAACGCCGCCCCAGGCGAGTGCTTCCATCACTGCGGCTCGTCCGGCGAAGGCTGCGACTGGAAGGCCGCACCCCAGTGCTTTGCCAAGGGTCACGATATCCGGCGACAGCTTGTAATATTCCTGACAGCCGCCGGGCGCGATCCGAAAGCCGGTTACAGTTTCGTCGAGAATAAAAAGAATGCCGTTCTGTTGCGCGAGCTTTTGCAGGCCCAGAAGATATCCTTCCGCCGGAGGGATCACGCCCATATTGGCCATGATGCCTTCCGTGATGATTGCGGCAATCTGACCGGGATGATTTTCGATCGCGCGCTGCAGCGCCGTCAGATCGTTCCACGGAACCACAATCGTGTCGTCGAGCGCGTGCCGGTTCAAGCCCGAACTGTCGGGAATCTTGATGGGGTCGTTGCGATGCCCGACTGCTGACGAAGGCAGCGGATTCGAACTCACCATCAGGTCGTCATACCATCCGTGATAATGGCCCTCGAACTTTAGAATTTGTGACCTGCCAGTATATCCGCGCGCTAAACGAAGCGCGGCCATCACCGCTTCAGTGCCAGTGTTGGCGAACCTTATCCGTTCAGCATTGGGGATGAGAACGCGCAGCAGTTCCGCCACTTCGATCTCGATTTCCGTCGCGGTAGCGAAGTGCGCTCCTGTTGCCGCAGCTTCCGCGATCGCCCGAGTGAGGTCCGGGTGCGCGTGTCCGAGGGGAAGAGCCCCGAACCCCATCATCCAATCGATGTATTCGTTGCCGTCGGCGTCCCAGATTCGTGAACCGCTTCCGCGCTGCATGAATAGCGGGTATTCGCCGTAATTGGCCGGGCCGCGCGACGAAGAACTACTTCCCTCAATGAGCAGATTGAGCGTGCGCTGATAAAGCTGCTTCGACTTTTCCGAGCGATAGGGCATTTCCGCATCTCTTATTTGCCGCGCCGAGTCGGAGCGTGATGACCCTAATCCTTTTCCCATGCATCGGCTGCCTGCGCCCCTGCGCCTGAGCCCGACGCGGATTCTGCATCGCGCTTTTTCTGCCAGTCAGCTTCGGACAGTACAGAAATCGTCTCCAGTTTTTTCTTCCGCAGGCCGGAATTGATCGCGGGCAGCGATCCTTCGGTCAGTTTACGGAAATCCACGATCACATCTTCCAATTCACGGCCAAGGGAATCGCTGCGGGCCGCCTGATAGTCTGTGGGACGGCCATCATAGCTGTCGATGTCGCCGTAGAGTTGTCCCAGCAACTCCCGAATGCGTTCTTCGCCGGTGACCATTCCACCTTCTTTAGTGGCGACAATCTTAGAGCGGAGGTCGTCGCATTTCCCCGACAGTTGCCGCAACTGGGCGCGCAGTGCGTCCTTCTCCGGCAACTTGCCGGCGGTTTCGTTGGCTGCGTTGCGCACACCTTCGATTGCGCTCACCGAATATGTCATGTGTTCGATCAGTTTATAAACCTTCATCTCCAGATCGAACTGAGCCTTGCGGTCCTCGACCGTATATTTCGCGCGGGGATCGAGCGCAACGCTCAGTTGCTCGGTATAGACGTGATCTCCCTTCGTCATCCTCACGGTGTAGGTTCCAGGTAATGCGAGCGGACCCTCCGTTGCCTCTCCCAGTGCAGTAGCGGCGGGCGCAACCGCCGGAGCCTTCAGCCGCATCGACCAACCTGCGCGATTTAACCCGCGATGTTTGCTGCCGGGAACGGTGTCGACCAGCTTTCCATCCTGATCGAAGATTTCGATCTTCAGATCGCCAAAGATATGCCGACTCTTCTGGTAGTAAGTGATCATGGCCTCGCTGGGACGATTGCGACCACGAAAAGTTTCACTGCCCTCTGGCCAGCCGCCTCCAGCTTCGAAATATTGTCTCGCCGGTCTACCTGCGATCAGTGAGGCCTCCTTCGACATGAGCTCGGGTGTTAGCGCACGGAACGGCGAAATGTCGTCGATAATCCAAATGCCGCGCCCGTGGGTCGCCAGCACCAGATCTCCTTCGCGAGCCTGCACCACAATGTCGCGCACCGCAACGGCGGGGAAGTCCGAACCTTTGTACTGCGCCCACCGCTGGCCGCCGTCCACCGAAATCCAAAGGCCGAATTCCGTGCCCACGAACAAGAGGTTGGAGTTGACGGTATCTTCCTTGATCACGTGGGCGTATCCGCGCACTCCACTTTGGTGCAACGGAAGTGCGGTCCACGTCTTCCCGTAGTCGGTGGTCTTGTAGGCGTAGGGCGTGATGTCGCCGTAGGTGTGTCGGTCAAACGTGGCATAAGCGACGGCTTCGTCGAAGCGGCTGGCCTCGATGGTGGAGACCCACGAATTTCTGGCTAGGCCGCTGATGTTTCCCACGACGTTGGTCCACGTCTTGGCTCCGTCGCGAGTGACTTGAACATTACCGTCGTCAGTTCCAACCCAGATGATTTGCCCGTTCTTTGGCGACTCGGAGATCGAATAGATCGTGGTGTACATCTCGGCAGAAGAATTGTCGACGGTGACGCCGCCGGACTCTTCCTGCTTCTGTTTTTCCGGATCGTTGGTAGAAAGATCCGGAGAAATCCGCTCCCATGATTGTCCGTGATCCCGCGAGCGAAACAGGAATTGTGCTCCGATGTAGATCGTTCCTTTCTCGTTGGGGCTCATATGGATTGGCGTGTTCCAGTTGAAGCGCAATTTCTTCTCGCCATAATTCGGAAGCGGCTTGATGGAGCGGTCCTCGTGAGTGTACCGGTTCACGCGCCCGATCTCGCCGCCTTGCGCTTCCGCGTAGATGTAGTCCGGATCGGAGGTGTCCTCGAACATCCAGAAACCGTCGCCGCCGTACATGTTTTCCCAACGCGAGTTACTGATGCCACCTGGGTAGGACGAATCGCCCACCCAAGAACTGTTGTCCTGCAGTCCTCCGTATACGTGGTATGGGTCCGAGTTGTCAGTACTCACGTGGTAGAACTGCGAAACCGGGAGGTTCATCTGATGTTTCCAGCGGTTTCCGCCGTCTTCGCTGCGCCACAAGCCGCCATCGTCACCTGCAATCACGATGTTGGGGTTCTTGGGGTTGATCCACACGTCGTGGAAGTCGCCGTGCGCCCCGCCAGAAACCACGTTGAAGGTCTTGCCACCGTCAGTACTCAGCAACAAGACCAGGTCTGGCTTGAAGATTTTGTTTTGATCTTTCGGGTCGACGATCAGGTTGCCAAAATAAAATGGACGCCACACCACGAAGTTGCTGGCGTCCTCCTTTGTCCAGGTTGCGCCGCCATCTGTTGAGCGGTATAGCGCGCGCTTCTCCGCTTCAATGTTGGCATAGACCACCTGCGGATTCGAAGGCGCTACAGCGAGTGCCACGCGCCCCCAGGGTTTGGGAGGCAGTCCTTTCGCATTCGCGTCATTGACTTCGCTCCAGTGATCGCCGCCATCCGTAGACTTGAACAGGCCGCTGCCCGGACCTCCCGAACGGAACGTCCAGCCCTGGCGGCGGAAGTCCCACATTGAAGCGTAAATTGTCTTGGGTTCCTGGGTGCTCATGGCCAGCAGGCCGCATCCGGTGGAACCGTTCGCTCCGGCGAGAACCTTGTTCCACGACTTTCCGCCGTCGTTCGTCTTGAAGACACCACGCTCGTCGTTGTCGTTCCACAGATGCCCGGTCGCGCAGACCAGAACATTGTTGCCGTTCGTGGGATCGACCAGAATCTTGGCGATGTGTTCGCTATCTTTCAGGCCGACGTTGGTCCAATTCTCTCCGCCGTCGGTCGATTTGTACACGCCGTCACCCACGGACACACTGTTCCGAACCCACGATTCTCCAGTGCCGACCCAAACTGTTTTTGTATTGGAAGGATCAATCGCCACAGCGCCAATCGACTGCACGTCCTCACGATCGAACACCGGCCTGTAGGTAGTTCCCCCATTCACCGATTTCCACACTCCGCCGCTGGCGGACCCGACAAACACCGTGATCCTTCCGTCCTGCTCTACAGCATCCAGGGCGGCGATTCGACCGCTCATGGTCGCCGAGCCGATGTTGCGCGCGGGCAGTCCTGAAACGGTCGCGGCGTCGTAACGGTAGGCCGCCTGGCCCGCTGCAGTCGCGCAAAGCGAAGCTCCGGCCAACCACACACACACTGCCCAAAACTTAAGAACGGATACCTTCATGTCTGCCGATCCCTTCCAACGTAAATAATGTTTCTAAGTAAACCTGTCAGCGAATCACTTAATTCCGACCATCCCGGACCCCTTTTCTTCGGTCCTCAGCGAGGGCGGAACCGCAAACTCGCCCGGGTCCATCGGTACGTTCACTTCAAGCTTTTCTACCGTGGTCGTCTGCGCCCCGGGATTGCTCTTAGCACCCTGCGAGATCGAGAACGGAAACATCACTCCGGCCACTGGTTTATACGAACCCAGATCGATCACAGTCTCACGGACCGAACCCCGGATGGACTCCTGAATCTCTTTGCGAATCTCCAGGTAGGTATCGGGATCGAGATAGTAGTAAATAATGTCGCCGTCCTTCTGAGTGACTTTCAAGCGCAGCGCATCGTCACCGTCCACTTCGTCATGCCCCAGATACTCCACAGTGTTGCCCTTCTCTTTGTAGTCCACCAGGGGACCGTCGAAGTCGGCGTCGAAAAGCAGATCTCGCAGATCGTCTTCTCCCATGAGTTCGGGATCCTTATGTCCGCCAAAGGGTTGAATCTGCCAGCCGTGGACACCGTCGTAGGCCTGCACGCTGGTCATGCCCTGCAGCGAAAAAGTCTCGCGAACCAGATTCGGCCGCAAGTTGTCCTGCCCTGTGGCGCCCGTGAAGCCTCCACCTTTAAGTTTGCCCGTCACACGCATGGATTTGATGGCTTTGATCTTTTCGATCCCGCCTTTGGCTTCGATGTTTTTGTTGACGAGTTCCTCGGCGGTTTGACCGTAGACTACTAAGCTGAGGCACGAAACCGCGATCAGTAACATCACTACGTGACGCATGAAGGGAACTCCTGAATTTCGAGGGGCTTGAAAACCTGGAACGGATGACACAGTACTCTACGTGGTAGAGGACGTTCTTGCCAAGTCTTGGTGAGCAACGGATCTGGCGCCGGGATTGCTTTCCTTTCGCTAGCGACAGACTCTTCAAGAAATCTCCGCCTGCGCTCAATGTCTACGAAGATTTTCGTTGACACTACGAAGTCCTTCGTAGTAAGGTGCTGCCCTATGAGGAAGTCGCCCCTGAAACCGACTGCATCCGAACTCGAAATCCTGCATGTCCTGTGGTCGCGCGGGCCTTCTACCGTGCGCGAAGTCTACGCGACGTTGAACGAAAAACGTCCGTTAGGTTACACCAGCGTGCTGAAGCTTTTGCAGATCATGACGGTGAAAGGCACGGTGAGGCGGCGAGACGAAACCCAGAGGGCGCACGTCTATGAGGCATGCCTGCCGGCTGAGCAAACCAAACGACAGTTTGCCGGCGATGTGCTGCAGCGAGTATTTGAGGGATCAGCAAGCCAACTCATGATGCACGCGCTAGCCGGGCGGCGGGCTTCGCGAGAAGAAATCGACGAGTTACGGCGCCTGCTGGATGACTATGAAAGGAACCGCCGATGATGAACATTCTGACGAGTTGGCTATCCCCGAGTCTCATGCATGCCGTAGCTTGGACTCTGCTTCATTTTCTGTGGCAGGGCGCCGCTGTGGCGGCAATGGCTGCGGCCGCCATGGCTTTCTGCAACCGCGCCTCCGCGCGCTACGCGATCGCCCTGAGTGCGCTGGTGCTGATGCTCGCCGCGCCAGTCGCCACTCTGGTCGTTTTCAGCCAGATCCAATCCAATGACCGTAGTGCCGGTGCTGCCGTCGGGAGATCGCCTTTGTCCGTCGACCTGACTGGAGATCGTGCCGCGAGTGAGGTCGATTCGTTCGCTCCTGGAGTCGGTCGCAACCTGCCGGCCTGGAATTCGTTTTCCTGGCTCGTTGAAGCCTGGCTCGCTGGAGTGGCATTTTTCAGTCTGCGCTCGGCCGGTGGTTTCCTTCTTCTGGAACGGCAGCGCCGCAAACTGTCCACGAATGTGAGCGCCCGCGTACTCGAAATGTGCCAAACGCTGCAACGCCGCCTCGGCTTGAAGTGGGCGATCCGTTACTGCGAAGGCGAAGGGCTCCAGGCTCCGGCTGTGATTGGTTGGTTTCGCCCGGTTGTGTTCCTGCCTCTACGAGCCCTAACGGGTCTTTCCCAGGAGCAGCTTGAGTTAGTTGTGGCGCATGAACTTGCCCACATTCAGCGCCTCGATCCTTTCGTGAATGTTTTCCAGGTCGTAGTTGAGGCGCTGCTGTTCTACCATCCCGCCGTGTGGTGGCTGAATCGGCGCATTCGCACCGAGCGCGAGCACTGCTGTGATGATGCCGCAATCTCGCTCTGTGGCAACGCGGTCGAGTACGCGCGCGCTCTCACACTGATGGAAGAGTGGCGTAGCCTCCCCGTTCTGGCCATGGCAGCCAACCGTGGTCCACTCACGGAGCGCATTCTGCGCGTGCTCGGACTAGGGACTCTCCCCGCTGGAATGCGCGGGATCGGAATCACTGGTAGCGTGGTATGCCTGATGGCGGCTCTGGTCGCCGGAAACGCGCTGGTCGGGATCGCTCACGCTCGCCCGGTGATTTTGGGAATGGCATTGTCACCGCAAGCCGCGTCGGCAGCGTCCGAGAACCCGCAAATGCAAAAGCCTTCCCCGGCCCGCCCGGCGAGCGCGCAATTGGCAGCCGGCGCCAAGTCCGCCGCGACGGCCACTTCCTACATCGATGCAATGAAGGCCGCCGGCATGGGCGATCTTACGATCGACGAACTCGTAGCCATGAAGGTTCAAGGTGTCACGCCCGAGTATGTCCGCGAACTTCACGAACAGGGCTTGCATCCCGACGCCGATACCTTGATCGCCTTCCGGGTGCAAAACGTTACGGCCGCTTATATTCAGGAGCTGCGCGGGCTAGGGTTTAATCCCGGCGCGGACGAAATCATCGCTTTCAAGGTGCAGAATGTGAATGCAGATTATGTTCGCGGCCTGAAAGAAGTCGGCATTCAACCCAACCCGGACGAGATCATTGCTCTCAAAGTGCAGGGAGTGACTCCGGCTTACATCAAGGAACTTCGTGCCGCAGGTTTGAACCCCGATGCCGATCAGGTTATCGCCATGAAAGTCCAGGGCATCACACCTGCCTACATACACGATCTTCATGAACTCGGTCTGAAGCCGGATGGCGACGACCTGGTGGGTATGAAGGTTCAGGGCGTCAGTCCTGAATATGTGCGAGAGATTCAGGCGACAGGCCTCAAGCCCGGTGGCGACGACCTGATCGCCATGCGAGTGCAGGGCGTGACGGCAGAATACATCAAGGCTCTGCAAGCGGCCGGGTTCAAAATTAATGTCGACGATGTGGTCTCCGCTAAAGTGCAGGACATTACTCCCGAGTTCATCGAAAAGGTACGCCAGCACGGGTTCAAGGACCTCGACCTCGACAAGCTTATCGAACTGAAGCGCCTGAATATTCTGGAACCTCACGCTGATATTTAGAGGAGACGATTTTATGAGACTCCGCCAGACACTCTGTTTCCTAGTATTCGGATTCTGCGTGGTTTTCGGGGCGCTCCCAACCCGTGCAGCCGAGACCCGCAGCGGCGACTGGACTCTGGGCAAATCCGAGGAACCCGGCAAGGTCGAATTCTCGCTCATCGAGCGACACCACGACGGGATGTCGAGTCACCAGTCCGACTGGCCAGCCAGCGCGTTTCAGGGCGTGGACTTTTCCAAGTCCGGCCGCCAGGATGTGCATTTCACCATTTCCCGCGACGCGGGCAAGATCGACTGCGAAGGCTTTCTCAACGATGGAGAAGGCGCTGGCATTTTCCATTTCCAGGCTGACCCGAACTACCCGCGCGAAATGCAGAGCCTCGGTTTTCCCGTGGACGACGAAAAGCAATTCAGCATGGCCGTGCAGGACGTAAGTCTGGAATTCGCGCGGCAAATGAAGAATGAACACCTCACCGATCTCGACACCGACAAGCTGATCGCATTCCGCATCTTCAACGTGAATCCGCAGTTCATCGAAGACCTGCGCGGGTCAGGATTGAAGATCTCCGACAGCGACAAGCTCGTGGCGTTCCGCATTCACGGCGTGTCCCAGCAGATGATTCGCAGCCTCCACCAGGCAGGCTACTCACCAGACGAAGATACGCTGATCGCGATGCGGATCCACGGCGCAACTCCTGAATGGATAGACGACCTCAAGAAACGCGGCTACGATCACATCGACCTCCAGCAGCTGATTGCATTCCGCATTCATGGGGTTTCGCCGGAGTTCATCGGCAAGTTGCAAGGGCTGGGATATACCCATCCTGAACCCGATCAGCTGATCGCGATGCGGATTCATAACGTCACGCCGGAATACATTGCCGGGCTCCGCGCTCGTGGCATGGAGAAGCTGACGATTGACCAACTGGTGAGCCTCCGAATTCACGGCATCGACTAAGCCTTTTCCGGAAGTGGATTGGCCAAGAGAAGAAAAAAAGAAAAGCCGCCCTCCCGGGCGGCTTTCTGTCAAATGCACAGGATTCAATGCGTGAACGAAATGTTTAGCCCAGTGGTGAAAATAAGGTCGTTCTTCTTCGCCGTGGAAGGCGGATTGGTCACATAGATGTCGGAAAACTGGTTCTGCCATCCCAGCCACTTGCTGATCTTGGTCACCGTTCCAAAGTCAAAGGTGCCGCGATACTGGCTGGTGTCATTCATATCGGGATAGAAGTACAGTTTCTGCGTCACCACCGTACTGGCGCCCAGCTTTTGCGTCAATTCCTCACCCAAGGTCAAGGCGGCGAACTTGTCCGTCTTGCCGTATGAAGTGAAAGTGAGTGGCGTGGTGGGCGGCGTTACCGGAGGGCCGTTCGAGTAGGTCTCGTGGGTGTAGTTCGCGCCGGCAAAAAAGTCGAGTATAGTCCTGTCCGTGTTGATCGCGTGGAGTCCGAGACCGCCGTCGTACACGGCGCGCAGATCCAGTTCCTGCAGTTGATTGCTCATGAAGTCCGTGCCGACAAAAGCAAACATCCGCGCATTGATGTTGCGGTCGTAGCGGAAGAGGCCTTCTACCAGGTTTGCGATCGTCGCCGGCGACGCTCCCGGCGTGTTGTTCTCGGTGTAAACGGAACTTGCAGACAACGTGATCTTGTCGTGGATCGTCGGATGCATCGCATTGAATGCAAGCGCCAGGTTCTCAGTGTCGCTGTTACCGCGGGCCAGAGAAAAGCCTATGTTGGCCCCGCCGGTCCATCCCTGCCTCAATGTCGGATGCTGCGACTTGTCGTAAGCCGCCTGCTCCGCGTCGTTGCGGATCACCGTGACGTCTTCCCTGGGTGCCTCCACGGTGCCACTCGTCTTGGTCGCGATCTCTAGCTTGCCGTCACTCGTCGTGACCGTGCCGACGGCGGTCTTCCCGCCTTTCAGGTCAACGTGTAATTCCTGGTCGGTCGTAATTTGATCGATCGCCGCAAACTGGATGGTCACGTCTCCCGCGAACTCCGTGTGCAACACCACCGTCTTGCCATCAGACTTCACGATCTTCCCGGTCAAATGGTCACCGTTTTTCAGAGTGATCTGGTCAGCCAGCATCAGAGCCGACGACATCAGCATGAACACAACAACGCACTGCATCTTACGCAACACAGACTGATCCTCCACGGGATAAGAGATAGGTTCGGTAACGATCAAGATCGTAGCGATCTAAAATTCGGGACGAACAACGGGCCCAGGTTTGCTGAGTATCCAGCAAACGGGGAAAGCTCATGTAACCTGACGAAAGTGGCAGAGACTTGCCAGAGGACGCTGCTCGGGCTTCCTTCGGCGCATATACGCCGAAAACCCACGACGGGACCCCCCTACGCGGGAACCCAGTCAGCTCTTGGTTTCGGGTTTCTTGCTCTGGTCGGTTGAAGCCTGCGTGGGCGGTTGATCCTTCATGCCATCTTTCAGGGCACGGATCCCCTCACCCAGACCTTTTCCGAGTTCAGGCAGTTTCTTCGGGCCGAACACCAGCAGGGCGATGAAAAAAATCACCAGCAG